>CAUUCZ010000007.1:0-32718 GCA_963543895.1 uncultured Gemella sp.
TTACTGCATCGATGTTGTTCTTAGCTTCTGTTGCTTTTGCTTTCGCGTCTGCTTTTGCTGCATTCTTCTCTTCTGTTGTTAAATCATTATTCGCATCGATTTCATCGTTCTTAGCTTTTAGTGCATCGTCTATTGCTTTCTTCGCTGCTGGTTTTGCCGCCGCTGTCGGAGTTACTGAATCTACACTTGTTGTTCCATCTGTCTTAGCTTGAGTTACCGCATCATTTGTTGTCGCTTTGTCAATCGCTTGTTTTGCTGCGTCTGCTTTTGCTTTTGCGTCTGCTTTTGCTGCTGTTTTTTCTTCATCAGTTAAGTCGTTGTTCGCATCGATTGCGTCATTCTTAGCTTTTAATGCATCGTCTATTGCTTTTTTAGCCGCTGGTTTTGCTACAGCTGTTGGATTCACGTTATTTACTTCTGTTGTTCCGTTTGTTTTAGCTTGTTCTACGCCTGCGTTTGTTGTCGCGTTGTCAATTGCTGTTTTCGCTGCATCGGCTTTTGCTTTCGCATCAGATTTCGCCGCTGTTTTCTCTTCGTCTGTTAAGTCGTTGTTTGCGTCAATCTCTGCTTCTTTTGCTTTAAGCGCATTATCAATCGCTGTCTTAGCGGCTGGCTTCGCTACTGGTGTTGGATTTACTTTATTCACTTCTGTTGTTCCATTAGTCTTCGCTTGTTCTACACCTGCGTTTGTTGTTGCATTATCGATAGCTTGTTTCGCTGCATCTGCTTTTGCTTTCGCATCAGCTTTCGCCGCTGTTTTCTCTTCGTCTGTTAAGTCATTATTCGCATCAATCGCATCATTCTTAGCTTTTAGTGCATCATCTATTGCTTTCTTCGCTGCTGGTTTCGCTACTGGCGTTGGAGTTACATTATTTACTTCTGTTGCTCCATCAGCCTTAGCTTGTTCTACACCTGCATTTGTTGTTGCGTTGTCGATTGCTTGTTTTGCTGCATCGGCTTTCGCTTTCGCGTCAGCTTTCGCTGCAGTTTTTTCTTCAGCTGTTAAGTTGTTGTTTGCGTCGATTGCGTCATTCTTAGCTTTCAGCGCATCATCTATTGCTTTCTTCGCTGCTGGTTTTGTCGCCGCTGTCAGATTTACTGAGTCTACACTTGTTGTTCCGTCAGTCTTAGCTTGTTCAACTCCTGCGTTTGTTGTTGCGTTGTCGATTGCTTGTTTTGCTGCATCGGCTTTCGCTTTCGCGTCAGCTTTCGCTGCAGTTTTTTCTTCAGCTGTTAAGTCGTTGTTTGCGTCGATTGCGTCATTCTTAGCTTTTAATGCATCTTCTATTGCTTTTTTAGCCGCTGGTTTTGCCGCCGCTGTCGGATTCACTGAATCTACACTCGTTGTTCCATCTGTCTTAGCTTGAGTTACTGCGTCATTTGTTGTCGCATTATCGATTGCCGTTTTCGCTGCATCGGCTTTTGCTTTCGCGTCTTCCTTGGCTTTTGCTTTTTCCTCAGCTGTTAAGTCGTTGTTTGCGTCGATTGCGTCATTCTTAGCTTTTAGTGCGTCGTCTATTGCTTTCTTAGCCGCTGGTTTTGCCGCCGCTGTCGGATTTACTGAATCTACACTTGTTGTTCCATCTGTCTTAGCTTGAGTTACTGCATCATTTGTTGTCGCTTTGTCGATTGCTTTCTTAGCTGCATCTGCTTTCGCTTTCGCGTCTGCTTTCGCTGCAGTTTTTTCTTCGTCTGTTAAGTCGTTGTTTGCGTCAATCCCATCATTCTTAGCTTTAAGTGCATCGTCTATTGCTTTTTTAGCCGCTGGCTTCGCTTCTGGTGTTGGATTTACGTTATTCACTTCTGTTGTTCCATTAGTCTTCGCTTGTTCTACACCTGCGTTTGTTGTTGCGTTGTCGATTGCTTGTTTCGCTGCGTCTGCTTTTGCTTTTGCATCAGCTTTCGCTGCAGTTTTCTCTTCGTCTGTTAAGTCGTTGTTCGCATCGATTGCTGCTTCTTTCGCTTTTAGTGCATCTTCGATTGCTTTCTTCGCAGCTGGTTTTGCCGCCGCTGTCGGATTCACTGAATCTACACTCGTTGTTCCATCTGTCTTAGCTTGAGTTACTGCGTCATTTGTTGTCGCATTATCGATTGCCGTTTTCGCTGCATCGGCTTTTGCTTTCGCGTCTTCCTTGGCTTTTGCTTTTTCCTCAGCTGTTAAGTCGTTGTTTGCGTCGATTGCGTCATTCTTAGCTTTTAGTGCGTCGTCTATTGCTTTCTTGGCGGCTGGTTTGGCTTGTGCTGTTGGGTTCACTGAGTTTACACTCGTTGTTCCATCTGTCTTAGCTTGAGTTACTGCATCATTTGTTGTCGCTCTGTCAATCGCTTGTTTCGCTGCATCGGCTTTTGCTTTTGCATCTTCCTTAGCTTTTACTTTCTCTTCAGCTGTTAAATCATTGTTCGCATCGATCACCGCTTCTTTTGCTTTTAATGCTTCATCAACCGCATTTTTTGCATCAGTTTTCTTCTGACTCGCTTGTGGATTAACACTTTCCACATCAGTAACACCTGATGTCTTAGCACTATCTACCGTTGCATTAGATGTTGCATTGTCGATTGCTTGTTTTGCTGCCGTTGCTCTTACTTGAGCATCAGCTTTCGCTGCTTTTTTCTCTTCATCTGTTAAGTCGCCACGAGCGTCAAGTTGTGCTTCTTTCGCTTTAAGTGCATCATCTATTGCTTTCTTAGCCGCTGGTTTCGCTACCGCCGTTGGATTTACTGACCCTACACTCGTTGTTCCCGCCGTTTTCGCTGAGTCTACTGCTGCGTTTGTTGTAGCATTATCGATTGCTGTTTTCGCTGCAGTCGCTTTTGCCTGTGCATCTGCTTTCGCTGCATTCTTCTCTTCTGTTGTCAGAGTATTATTCGCATCGATTGCAGCTTCTTTCTCTCTTAAAGCTGTATCGATAGCTGCTTTAGCTGTATCTTTCTTCGTTGCTACAGGATTATCATTGCTAATCGCAGTTGTTCCTGATGTTTTCGCATTATCTAATGCAGTTTTTGTTATTACCGAGTTATCATTAATTGCTGTTAAAGCTTTCGTCTTATCGGCATTAACTTTTTCGATCGCAGCTGCTTTTTCTTCTGCAGTTGCATTTGTATTTGAATTAATTTCCGCAATTTTATCTTGAGCAGCTTTGTTAATCGCATCAATTGCAGGTTGTTTATTTAAACTTGTAAATTCTGATAAAGGTTTTGTATCAGTTGAACCGTCTTTATATGTCACAACAAGATTTCCATTACCATCTTTTGTAATCGTAGAAATTCTTGTTGCCTGATTATCTACAACCTGTCCTCTCTTGCTAGTAAAATTGGCATCATCGTTAGTTTGAGAATATTCGATTTTTACTTTTTCTTTAATTTTTTCGAATTCTTCTGCAGTTACATTAGCAGGATCTACTACACTTACCTTGCCTTCTGGTGCTTTAATATCATATTTTGAAGTTTGATTTTTCACTACAAATTCAACATAACCCGCTATTTTTTGACGTTCAGCAGGATTAGAAGTTGCATTTATTCTTCCGTTGAAAGGTGCACTTTCTCCGTTATTATCGTCTTTAGCAACAATTACACTCGTCCATTTTTTACCAGCTGTAAGGCTAGTTGTTCCTGTCATTTTAATCGTGGCAGTTTTCTTGTCTTCAGAAACAGACCCTTCTCCACTAGTAACTGCACTATCAACGATATTTCCTACCGCTAAACCAAAACTAGTTGCATTATTATAATTAATATCACCAGGTCCACGAAGTTTTAGATCTTTAATCTTAGATTCATCCGTTGCAGTGAATGTTAAATCTGTCTCTTCTCCAGAATATATGTAAATATTTCTATTTGCTTCGTTTGAATACGGCAGATTAACAACAGGTGAAATATTTTTTTGTACTATTTCCCCTACAGGTTTTGTCTTCGTAGAGCCATCTGTAAATGTCACAACGATATTATTTCCAACGATATTAACCGATTGGATAACATCCTCAGGATGTTCTACTAACGTCCCACGCTTATCAGCAAATCTTGCATCTTCGTTCGTTGTTGAATATTCTAATTGAATACTATCTTTGATTTTTTGTAAATCTTCCGCTGTAGGATTTGTTAAACTACTTACAGAAATCTTTTCATCTGTAGGTTGAGATCTTAGGGCATACTTCTTAGATTGAGCTTTTAATACTAAGTAGAAATACCCTGGATCTGCAATACTATCACCTTTTTTAAGATTTTCTCTACCTTGATCATCAACTACCTGAACATAACGAGTCCCGATATTAAGCGTTTGAGTCTCTTGCTTTGTATAATCTCTGTGTTTTTTCAGTGCATCATTTGGACGACCTGTAATAACAATTTTGGCTGGATTTGTCTGACTCGCATCTGATGTTACTCCTGCTGTTTCCGCACGGTTTATTACCGTTGCTGTGAATCCAAATTCAATATCCAAGTCATTATCCGTACCTGCAACATTAGGAAATCTTTGTCTTGATCCTTTCTTGATAGTTGCATAACGAATCTTTCCTGTTTCAGAATATACTGGTATTTCTAATGAAAAATGCTCTTCGTTATATATGTAGATTTTCTTCTCATCTGGAATCGAGAATGTAAAATCTACCTTTGGATCTTGATTAACAGCTGCACGGAATGCAGTATTTTTAGCTATCTCTTTTCCAGTACGGGAATCTTTCACTCCTGTATTTTCAACTGAATTAGCTTCAGCTTTTTTCTCCATATTTTCAACTGAGTTAATCTCAACTTTTTTCTCCGTATTTTCAGCTTTATTATCTACAGTTTCTTTTGAAGTTGCAGACTCAACTACAGGAGTTTCTTTTTTCTCAACTGGTTTGTTTCTTAATTTCGAGTTAACAGAAACCACTAATTTTTGATATGCTTTGGTTAACTCTTCTTGTGTTGTCGCACTAGCTAAAGTTACTTTTGCTGCATTTAAGTCAGCTACTAAATTAGCTACACTCTCTTCTGTTTTATTTGCATAAGCCCCACTTGAAATCTTTCCTTCGATTTCACTAATAAAGCTTGATAGTTGCATTTTATCTAATGTTTTTACTGACTCTTGTTCAGTTTCTTTTGCAGTTTCCTTTATTCCTAATTTCCCTGCTACACCTGCTGCTACTTCCTCTTTTGTAGCTTCTTTAACAACTGGTTTAGCCTCTACTTTTCCTGAAACTGCACCACCTAATGTCGCACCTTCATCTTTTGAGTTATCTGTTGTTGTGTTTTTTGACACATCCTCACTAGCTTGTGCTACTGCTCCAGCACCAAAAAAGATACTTGCACCTATCACTACTGATGCAGCACCTACCTTAAATTTCTTAATCGAGTAAGTTTCTACTTTTGTTCCTTCTTTTGTTTTCTTTAAATATTTATTATTTTTTCCTATCACCGATGCATCCCTCCTTAAAAATTCATCACTTCGACTTAACTAATATTTTTTTCTCCATTAAAGGATAATAAAACATAGGCAAACATGCATTACTATCC
The DNA here is from genome assembly GCA_963543895.1 of uncultured Gemella sp. Lineage (GTDB taxonomy): Bacteria > Bacillota > Bacilli > Staphylococcales > Gemellaceae > Gemella. The sequence continues at coordinate 5,485 of CAUUCZ010000007.1, forward strand.
CATTTTATAATCATTATTTCATACCCTATATCTTACCAATTTTCACTGTTTTTTTCAAATCATAAACACGCGCTAATAGTATAATATATATTAAATTATAAAATATATTCTTCGTTATTCTTTTAAAAAATTCTCTTTATTCTTAGTACTTTTTATTGGTTATCCAGTGCACTTTTAAAAAATAGTAAAAATATATTTTAAATAACTTTTTAACAACTATAAAGAAATCGTTTTTTCTTTATAATTTAACCTTTTTTTCAACTTCTTATATCTTTTACTATCAAGTTTTATATAAATAATATAATTGGAAAAATATTTCTTTATTATAGTTTTAATATAATTCATTACATTATAATATCATAAAATAATCAAATAATATTATAATAATATTATTAAAACACTAAATAAACTCTATCAATTAACTACTTAACCTTCTTTTATTTATAGATTAGCGAGTCACACTATCCCTTTAAATAAAAAAACAAAAAACAGAGAATCATATTTAATAATTCTCTGTTTAACTATTAATCTATTACTTGTATATTTTCTCTAAAAATATCTTTACCATTAAATAGTAACCCATATATTCTAGCTACCTTAATATCTTGTTCAAACTTCATACTATTTTTGCTATTCAGCAGTGGATGAAGATTTATTTTACCATTTCTATTAATCTCTCTTATAATAGCTGCTTTATTCTTTTTCACCGCTAGCACTCTAAAATTATTAGTAGAAAAATTCTTCTTATAATCTTCTTTTGTAGTGTTTGTTAAAATATGAAGTAGCACCCTCTGAATTTTCTTATTACTGTACCTTTTGGTCGCTATTAGTTCGACTAAATTGCTGTAACTTTTTGCTTTAAGCGTCGCTTCATAAATTCTATTTTCTAATCCTTCACTAACATCGTAAATCTGCTCTATACCCTCTTTACCTAAAGATAAAATTTTATATTTTAAATATGGGAACAACGCAGCCTCAGATGCTATCGTCTCTTTTCTCAGATCGGTAACCATTTCTTTCGAAAGGTATTTTTCTATCTTCTCATCATTTATATTATTTCTTATAGCAGTTGCGCTTAAATGAACCTCTCCTGAAATATCCGAACTGTTCAAACCTTGACCTTCTCTTTTTACAGGAATTATTTTAATATCTAAATCCGCTTCTCTAATAGCTTTATAGTAACTATACGCTAAACTGAAATTTGGATTGTTATTTTCCAATCCATATAAAACACTATTGATTTTAGCATGATTAAGACCTGTTTTTAATAATTTCTTATACTCTTCTTCACTTGTTTTTTGTTGTTTTGTGTAAATTTTTTCAAGAACACTGACATCATCATTTTCAGTCCCAAAGATTAAATGCGTTATTCCAGCCCCAGCTAATATCTCAATGCTTCTTCTAGCAAAGTCATCACCATATGCAACACTACCAAGATAAGGTAGAGCAATAACCATATCACAACCGCTTCTCACAGCCTCTTTAGCGCGGATATAACCATCAACTATCGCCACTTCACCTCTTTGTGTGAAAAATTCACTCATCACACAAATAACTTCACCATTATTTTCATCAGCCAATTTTCTTGCACATTCTATTAAATATCTATGTCCACTATGCAGCGGATTAAATTCAGCAACTATTCCTATTCTCATTTTCCCACCTCACCTATTTACTGTTTTTATGTAAATATAAAAGTAGCGAGGTTTTTACTTAATACTCTAACATACTAAGCAATCCACTCGCCTTTTACTTTACTATTCTTTGTTTTCTTCATTCGTTTTCGGGTTGGAAACTACTTTTTCTTCATTATTATCTTCGAAAATATCTACTGTCCAACCTACTAAACTTCCGTCTTCTGCAGTGACCTTACTAATAGAAAACTGTCTTGATTTTTTGTCCTCATCAGTCAGTCTCTTCACTTCTTTTTTCCCGAAATCCAAGGCTTCTTTTTGAGATTCAAACACTTTTCCAGTAGTTCCAACTCCTTCTGAGCTAGATAGTTTTTTCCCATTATAATCTTGTTGTTTCGGTGTTTTTGCGACTTCTCCACCATTTGTCTTACTTATAGTTTTGTTTTCATTTTGTGTAACTTTATTATCTACTGAAACTGTATTTTTATTCTCGGTTTTTTGTCCCTCTTGCTGTTTTACAGTTTGATCATTACTCTCTTCTGCCTTATTTTCTTTAGCATCTTCTTTATCTTTTGGTTTATCTACCTGTTCTTGTTTTTTAGAATTTTGCGATGTATCATTCTTCTGTGCAGGTTCTTCTTTACCAAAATAACTTATTGCTAAAAAAATAATACCCGCTAAAACAAGCGAACAAACACTATATATTAAAATTTTAATGAACTTGTTGTTTTTCATAGTTTCATATCCTTTTTCATACTTACTCTTTATTATACCACTTCTTATAATATTTTGCTAAGATTTACAGATATTTCATCTCACTTTTACTTCTCTACATTTCCTATACTACACTATAAAGAAAAACTCATAGCCCTCCTTTTAGAGTTCTATGAGTTCACTTATTATCCTTCTGTTATTTTTACAACAACTTCACCTTTATCGTTTCTACCTAATGTGTAACTGTAATTTTTCTTATTCTCTTTTGCTAATCTATTGATTTCTTCATTAGCATAGTTATGCGCAGCTTCTGAATTGCTGAATGTTCCTGGTGCTACTGCCCCACCATTCGCTTCTGATACTTCTTTTTTCTCTTCTTTATTAGAGTTATTTGCTGCATTATTACTATTGTTATTGCTATTACTGTTATTGTTATTAGCATTATTTTGTGTATTACTTACAGTTTTGTTAGTATTACTTGATTTATTACTTTCTGATTTATTAGATGAGTTTGAAGAAGATGAATTATCTTTACTATTAGAATCGTTACTCTCTCTATATTTTTCCTCATCGCTTTTCTCTTTTGATTTAGACTTAGAGCTGTCTTTTTCTTTATCTTTGTCCTTGCTCTTATCTTTATCACTTGATGATGACGAAGTAGTTTCGTTATCTTTTTTCTTAGTAGAATTATCTCCACCTGTAAAATAACTTATACCTATAAATAGAGCACTACATAAGAAAATAGCTAATACAATTCCCCATAATACTTTCAATAATCTATTATCTTTCATTGTATTCCCCTCCTTTGTTTCTAATATATTATAATACTATTTCTTGCATATTTCCACTACTTTCTTTTAATTATAATTTATAAAAGTAAAATTTAACTTAAATAAACCCACTATAATCTATTTTTTTAGTTGAGAAATATCACCTATATACTTCGATATGTTTAGTGTCAGAGGCCTAAGACAAAATATAAATATAAAACAAGGGAGATTTTTATTATGAAAATTTTAAAAAAAGTTTTGCATCTAAACTATAACGAACCTAAGGGAGAAAAACGAGTAGTTAAAAGTTATAACTTCGAAGTTGCTCCTACTGCTGAAGACACTGCTTTAAAAGAAGTTGGCGAAGAGTTAAAAAAACTTATCGCTAAAAACATTGAAGACATTGTCACAAGCACAAAAGAATCACTATAATTTTAGGAGGGAATACAATTATGGAAAAAAAATTAAACATTTACTTTACAACTGATAATAAAAAAACTTATCACATCACTTTATCATTTCCAAAAGATGATTTAAGTAAGGCTACTGTAGAAGCTGTTGCGAAAAAAATTGTTGATACAAAAGTACTTAACAACGACAAACACACTCTTACAGGATTCAAAAAAGCTACTTACACTACTCGTGAAGTAAGCGAACTTCAATAATAGAAGGGAGGGAGGTGCGGTTCAATCCGCACCTTTTCTTATGGATATATTAAATTTTATCAATACTGTAGGTTTCCCTATTTTTGTAGCGGTCTTTTTTCTGTTTAAACTAGACAATACTCTACAAAATATAGGTAAAAGTTTAAACGAACTTACACGCATTATAGAAACAAAGTTAAACGTTAATATCAAAGAATAGTTTAATATAAGGGAGTAAATATTATGACAAGTCAACAAACAATGGTAAACTGGGCAAAGGATAATGTTTATAAATGGATTGATATGGATGGAATGTACGGAGCACAATGTGTAGATTTAACTATGGCTTATGTGAAAAATTTCGCCGATTTCCAAATTTATGGTAATGCCATCGATTACCTAACTAACCCAATCCCACCAGGTTGGAGACGTTATTTCAAAGGGGATACTGAAATAGCTCCAGGAGACATAGCAATTTGGCATTGGGGCGATTGGGACAAATTCGGTCATGTCGGTATAGTGATCGAGGTAAATGAAGGAACAATTACCTCTGTAGAACAAAATGTTGATGGCACACCTGAACGTGGTGGTATCGCACGTATTATGAGTCGTGATGACACTTATCTCGCAGGATTTATCAGACCTAGCTACGACTCAACTGAAGAATGGACAAGAATTCCTGAAACTGGTCATTTCATCGTAGAGGTTCCATCTATAAATGTTAGAAATAAACCAAGCAAACTCGGAAAAGTTACCAACACTTATTACAAAGGAGAGCACATCTACTATGATAGCTATGTAATTAAAGAAGGTTTCGTCTGGATTAGCTATATCTCATACTCTGGTGAGCGTCACTACGTAGCTACAGGAACACATAATGGAAGTGAAAGAACAAGTACATGGGGATCTTTTAAGCAATAAGTACTAATATCGTAGCATGCATATCTTCTGACATCGAAGTTAATAAATAACATAAAAAAGAAGCGACTGGATATTCCAATCGCTTCTTATCTTATATATTCTTTAATTATTTAACGCGGATGTAAACTGGTCCACTACCTAAGTTTGCAGTGTTAAGTACAGTTTGGTTTCCATTCCATCCACCGTGGATAGCTTGTCCATTACCTGCGTAAACTCCGATATGAGCTGCTCCCATTCCACCGTTTGCATAGTAAACTAAGTCTCCAGGTTGAGCTTGAGATGCTGGAACTACTGTTCCTAAGCTCATGTATCCTGCTGGCCAGTCGTGGAAGTTGATTCCAACTGCTTTAAGAGCGTTTGTTACTAGCATTGTACAATCTTGGAAAGTTCCTAATTGAGCTAATGCAGCTTGGTAGATTGCAGCTCCTTTGTTTGAAGATGCTGCTTGAGTTGTTGCTGCAGCTGCTGGAGCTTGAGTTTTAGCTGTTACTGTTGGCGCTGCTGTTGCAACTGCTGGAGTTGCAGCTGGTTTTTCCGCTGCTTTAGCTACAGCTGGTGTCGCTACTGGAGCTTCTTTCTTAACTTCAGCTTTTGGTGCTTCTACTTTTTTAGTTTCTACAGCTTTTGTTTCAGCTTTCGCTGGAGTTGCAGCTGGAGCCGCTGCTTTCGGCGCTGCAGCTGGAGCTGTTGGTGTAGCTGCTGGAGCTACTGTTGCAGCTGTTTTTGGTGCAACTGTTTGAACAGGGTCAACCTTAGCTACAGTTTTTTCTGGAGTGTTTTCCACTACAGTTGCTTTTGGAACTGTTACTTCTGCAGTTTTTGCTGCGTTTCCATCAACTTTTAATACTGTCCCAACGTAGATTAAGTTAGGATCTGAAAGGTTGTTTAATTTAACAAGTTCGTCTACTGTAACACCGAATCTGTTAGCAATTTTTCCTAAAGTATCTCCTAATACTACTGTGTAGTATCCTTGTTCTTTAGCTTGAGCTACTTGAGCTACTGTTGTGTTATAAGTTAATTTATCTCCAGGGAAGATTAATGAACTTGTTAAGTTGTTATCTTGCATAAGTTGGTCAACAGTTGTTCCGTTGTTGATTGCGATATCCCAAAGAGTATCACCTTTTTTTACTGTATATGTATCAGCGTCTGCGATTTGCGCTAATCCTACTCCTACTGTTGATACGATTGCCGTTGCGGCTACTAATTTTTGTAATTTAGTCATCTATTCAATCTCCTTAAAATTAGGTTTGAGTCAAGCGACTCATTTATCTATAATAAATACTGTTTTAATTTCTATATTTTTAATTTCTATAAACTATTTTTTCTAAACTATAAATGTCATCAACCTCATTCAACTTCTGCTGAACTTCGTTATATAACCTTGACATACTACCATTATATGTTCTCATGGAGCCTTTTTCAAGGTTTGTAACAGTTTTGTAATAATAACGATAACTCTCTGTTACATTATGCAAAATTCGTAACATTAATCACGTTCTACAAGCAGTTCAATTGCTTTTTAAGCGTTTTTATTATATAGTAAACCTGTAATTTTAAATTCTATTTTCAAGGGGGTTTTATGACAGATTTTAATACAGCTAGCTCCGCCTTAAAGATGATTCTTGTCTTCTTAGAGGGGCTTCTATCATTCCTTTCTCCTTGCGTAATACCTATATTACCTATCTATATCGGTATTCTTGCAGGAAAAAAAGAAATGAATGAGCGCGGAGAACTAGTTTTCAATAAACGTAATACTATTACAAATACACTATCATTCGTTTTGGGTATTTGCTCAACATTTTTCATCCTAGCTTTTGCAACAAGTTTCATCAGTATTTTCTTAAACGAGAACATTAAAACATTACAAATCATCAGTGGTGTTTTAATCATCTTTATGGGATTACTACAATTAGGAGTATTTAAGATAGGATTTTTAAAACAAGAATTTTCAATAAAAAACAAAGTTAAGAGAAAAGGAAATAAAACTACTCCTATTCTTGCTTTTTTAATGGGATTCACTTTTAGCTTTTCTTGGACACCTTGTATTGGACCAATCTTAGCTAGTGTTTTCTTGTATGCATCTAGCCATACTGGAATAATGAGTGTTCTTTTGATTCTTGCGTACTGCTTAGGATTTATCTTACCATTTATCCTTGTCGCTTTCTTCGCTTCAAGATTATTAGAATTATTCAAAAAACATACAAACATACTAAAATATACACAAATTATCTCAGGTATTATCCTTATCCTAATCGGTATCTTAATCCTGAGCGGATCATTTATCACTTTAACTAGATATTTTTCTTAAACTTGTGATTTGAATTGGAGGAAAATAATATGAAAAAACTAACAATGCTTAGCGCAACACTTCTTAGTAGTGCTCTGATTTTAAGTGCATGTTCTAGCACTTCTGAAAAAAAAGAAGAAACTAACAAACAAACTACAACATCTTCAACTAGCGAAAATAAAGCTGTTCAAGCTTACGATTTCACAGCTGTGGATAAAGATGGAAAAACAGTAAAACTTAGCGACTTCAAAGGTAAAAAAGTTTATATCAACATGTGGGCTAGCTGGTGTGGACCTTGTATGAGAGAAATTCCAGAATTAGAAAAAGTATATCAAAAATACAAAAACAATAAAGACTATGTATTTTTATCAATGACTTCTCCTAATGATGCAGAATTCAAAAACCAAAGCCCTCAGGATAAAAGTAAAGATGTAATTCTAAAAAAAGCGAAAGAACTTGGTGCAACTTATCCTGTTCTTTTTGATGTTAACGACCGCTTCATCATAAACTACGCAATTCGTTCATTCCCAACACATATTTTAATCAATAGTGATGGTACGTTTGAAACTAGAATCGCGGGTGCGGTGACAGAAGAATCACTTATAAAAGAATTAGAAAAACTTAAATAATAAATAATCCGGGAGTGACTCAAAAATCGTGATTTCGGAGAAATCGATTTTGTCGAGTCACCCCCGCACAGTTTATTAGATATCTAAAAAGCTTTTATAAAGCGAATTTAGATATCAATAAACCACTGCGTCTGTGAGTTCCCATCTGAACTTTGTTACATTTTAGAACCTTTTTATCAGCCCCTTATAGGTGAAGACTTCATGCCTCCTATAAATTTATGTAACTATCTAGGTTCGAATCTTTTTCTAATCGCTAAGATTATTTACCAATATTAAGCTCCATGCTGTTTTTTAACCACTTTTCCAATAACTTCACATGAAGATTCTCCTCTTCGTATTCGAAGACGGTAACTTCTTTTCGTTTAAACACACTTTCTAACTTTTTATTAAGAATAATATTCTTTTCATCCAGCTTTGAATATCCAAAATGCACTTTCACATCAGCTATCTCTGCATATTTTAAGATATCTATTTCTTTTAATCTAGTCAATAAATAGTCTTCTCTTTCAGGATAGTTACGAGCATATTCTCTTATTCCATCGTACACACCAACATCAAGATCATTATCAAAAATATATTTTAAATCAAAGTTCTGCACATTTGAGATAAATAACCTATCCACCGATTCACCTACAGCTGAAACCGCGATTCCTATTGCTGCCCCTTGACCTTTAGCAATAACATTCACCTCTAAATTCGGAAATTCTCTTTTTAGAATATTCACAAAATCTATACCATCTTGGTAGGCATAATTATAATATAACTCTTCATCGCTATTATTGTTTAGAAAAGGGAAATAAATTGAAGCCGGCTGCTTATTCTCACTTCTACCTCTGTCTCCTCTAATATGAAGTGTTGCACCACTGTATCCTAAGGCATAATAGTTCATAAGACCTAAAAAGCCCCTAGGTACTTCTTCATAATCTGGAATTTCTAATATGAATCCTTTATTATTAATTTTTTTAACAACAATCTCCGCATGAATTTTTGAATAATCTGCAGCTTCAAACTCAACTGTTAATAATTGAAATTCCAACTCATCTCTAACAATATTAATCTTATAATTTAGTTCTCTTTCTTTTACTAAATCCATCTTTCCAACACCTCAGAATACATATTTCACTTTAATTATATCTTAATTATGACAGCGACTCAAAAATTGCGATTTAGGGGTTATCGAGTCACTACACTTACAATTTACTAACTTTATAACAAAAAACAATCCTCAACACTAGGTTGAGGACTGCGTTTGTAAGTTCGTTATATTTTTTTGAGATCTGACTTTATTATTTTGCTTCTTTTACGTATTCTTGATCTTTAGTGTGAATAGTAAGTCCAGTGATATTTTTAGTAGATTTGAAGAAGAAACTACAGATATAACCGAATACTAATGCACTTAAGAATGAGAATCCTGAGAAGATGAATGGACTTTGTTTAGCATAAGTTGTGAAGTCTTGGATGTACCAACATACAAGCCCTGCTACTACTAATCCTAATAATGCTCCAGCTCCATTTGCACGTTTAGTGAAGATACCAAGTGCGAATGTACCAGCTAAAGGCACCCCTAGAAGTCCGATATATTTAAGGAATAAATCCCAAGTTTCTTTTTGGTTAGAGTTTACGAAGTATAATGCTGCGATTGTTCCTAATACACCAGCTACGATGATGATAATACGAGCTAATAGAACGTCTTGTTTAGCATCTTTACTTAATCCAAAGAAACGTTGTTTAATATCAACTGTGATACAAGCTGAAATTGAGTTTAAGCTTGATGCGATTGTTGATTGAGCCGCTGCTAAGATAGCTGCAATAACTAATCCCGCAACCCCTGCAGGTAATGCTGTTAAGATGAAGTAAGGTACTAAAGCTGTTGTATTAGCTGCTTTACCTACTACTTCAGCGTTCATGAAGTCTGGTAATTTTGTTACAGCGTGGCTACCTTTGTAGAAGCTGTATAAAACTGTTCCCATTCCGTAGAAGATTGGAATAGAGATGAATGCTAATAATCCATTAGTCCAGATTGATTTGTTAGTTTCTTTTACAGATTCAGTAGTGCTATAACGTTGAACTACGTCTTGAGAAGCTGTGTATTGTTGTAAACTGTTAAATACTGATCCAATGAAGATAATTGGAATAGTTGATGCTGTTAATGACCAGCTAAATTTCTCAGCAGTTACGATTTTACCATTTGCTAAAGCATCTTGAGTAATATGTCCAAATCCACCTACGTGGTATGTCCCTAAGATAATTACTAAAACAGCTCCTCCAAGTAAAATGATACCTTGGATAACGTCTGTCCAGATAACTCCTTCTACCCCTCCTAAGAATGAGTAAACTACACAAAGTAATCCGATAACCGCACACACTAAGAATGGGTTAAGTGTCGATACTGATGTAATAGCAACTGTTGGTAAGTAAATAACGATAGCTACACGTCCAATATGGAATAGTGAGAATAACACACTTCCTACTACACGTACACTAGGATTAAAACGTTCTTCTAAATATTCATATGCTGTCGTTACATTTAATTTTCTAAAGAATGGAATATAGTAGTGAATTAATATTGGAATAATCGCGATAATTGAGAAGTTCCCTGCTGCGTATGTCCAGTCTCCGTTAAATGCTTTTTCTGGCGTCGCCATAAACGTAATTGCCGATAATGTTGTTGCATAAATTGAGAATCCTACTGCCCAAGATGGAATGTTCCCTCCGGCTTTAAAGAATTCATCCGTGCTTTCACCTGCTTTTTTAGTGAAATACACCCCTATTGCTAGCATAGCTATAAGATAAACTGCTAAAACTATACTGTTAAGTGTACCAAATCCTATTTTATCCATGGTACTCCTCCTCCTATTTTTTCTTAATAATATTTTTTCTAATAATTGGGAAGGAGGAGATTTTCTCCTCTTTCCTTCCCCCTAATTTATCCCGTATTTTTTAAAATTATAGATTGTAATCTTTAACTAATTTTTCTACTTCAGGTAACTTAGCTGGATCAAATACTTTCATAGGTTGTTTACAGTATCCTGCATCAATACCTTTAACTTTTAAGATTTCTTTAAGAGTTTGATATAATCCTAATTCTAATACTTTTTCGATTACATCATTTGCTTCATGTTGAAGTTCATAAGCTTCAGCAACTTTACCTTCTTTAGCAAGTCTGAAGATCTCTTGGCTTCTTTGTCCGTTAACATTGTATGTAGAACCGATAGCTCCGTCTACTCCTGTAATAGCAGCTTGAACTAACATTTCATCGAATCCAGACCAAATTAGTTTGTTAGGGAATCGTTTTCTGAATCTTTCTAATTGATAGAAGTCTGCAGCAGTGTATTTAACACCGATAACTTTTTCATCTTCTAGTAATTCAGCGAATTGATCTAAACTAATTTTAACTCCTGTTAAGAATGGAATGTAGTAAAGAATCATGCTGTTATCTGTAGCATCGATGATTGTTTTGTAGTAGTGTTTAATCTCATTGAATGATAATGGGTAGTAGAATGGAGTAACTGCTGATAATGAGTCATATCCTAATTCTGTAGCGTATTTAGCTAATTCTACCGCTTCATTTAAATCTAAAGATCCAACTTGAGCGATAAGTTTAACTCTATCCCCAACTACTTCTTTTACAAATTTAAAAATTTGTTTCTTTTGAGCAGTGTTTAATAAGAAGTTCTCCCCACTACTTCCATTAACGTATAAACCATCAATTTTACTTACGTTAATGTTGTGCTCAATAACCTGTCTTAACCCCTCTTCTTTAACCTCACCATTTTCGTCAAATGGAATAAGTAAAGCTGAATAAAGTCCTTTTAAATCTTTCATTATAATAACCTCCGTTATTTGTTTTTAATATTGTGCATTTATTTAACACATTAAATTTTAATACACTTATATTGTAAAACGTTTTCTTTAGTTTGTCAATAGAAAAAACTTAAAAATTTTATTTTTTTGAAAACCTTTTAACTGTTGCTGTTGTTATTATGTTTACACTGTATAATAATAGTTGATCCAGTTGACGCTTATATAGTATATGTAAATCTATTGTCTAGTCTCTTCGTCTCTATTTAATACATTAAACCTCCCTTTTTAAAAAATAAAAAGCGACTCTTTCATCAAAATTGATTTTAAAAGTCGCTTCTATTCACTATATGAAACATCTTTGAATTTTTTATTTAATTCAATCAGATACTAATTCAATAATAACTTTAATGTTATATTGTAATTTTGAAATAATCTCAGCTATTTAGATAATCACATTTTATCTATCATAACTTCCTACTAAGAACATATTTCCTTTTAATGTATAGTTACTACATTTAGTTGTTAGGATAAAACTATCTCCTTTTTTCACATCATAAATGCTACCGTTTATTTCTACACTTCCACTTCCATTAAGGACTGTAAATAGATTTCCTGTTTGAGTTTTTTCTAGGGAAACTTGCCCCTCCACTTCGACTTTAAACACAGAGAAGTACTTTTCATCTGCCAAGTATGTTACGGTAGCACCTTCTAATTTTTCCGCTTTAGGGTTTGTAGTAACTTTTTCAAATGGAACTTTTGTCACATCTTTTGTCTTTTCTATATGAAGTTCGCGTTTATTACCATCTTTGTCAACACGATCATAATCATATACTCGATATGTCGTATCAGAATTTTGTTGCACTTCATATATTAATATTCCCTCACCAATCGCATGAAGAGTCCCCGCTGGAATGTAGAAGAAATCTCCTGCTTTTACTTCTTCTTCTATGAATAATTCTTGCCATTGTTCACGATTTATTTTATCATTGAACTCCTCTTTTGTTTTCGCAGTATGTCCATATACTAACTTAGCACCTTCTTTAGCATCCAGTACATACCAACATTCAGTTTTACCAAGTTCACCATTCTCATTTTCACGCGCATAATCATCTTCAGGATGCACTTGAACTGATAGATTATCACTAGCATCTAAAATCTTAATTAATAACGGAAACTTATCGTACTTTTTCTCAGTGAATAAAGTAGGTTGTTTCTCATAAGCTTCTTTTAATGTTAAACCTGCTAACTCACCGTTTGTTATTTTTGAACTACCGTTATCATGTGCAGCAATAACCCAGGCTTCACCAATATTTCCTTGTGGAATAGAAAAATCAAACTTCTCTAAATTACGTCCACCCCATATTCTTTCACAAAATACAGGCTCTAAAAATACTATTCTATCCATTTTATTCTCCTTAAACATTTCTAACTTCTAGTTTATTATACACCAGTCACTCTTTTTTATACAGCATATACCTTTTATTATTTTACAAGAAACAGTTTTCAAAATATTAATTTTATGGTAATATATCGTTGTATAGAAATTAAAAAAATCATTAACATTAAAGATAATCATGTCTTTATTAAGAAAGTAGGTATATTATGTTATTAGGTATTGATATTGGTGGAACAAGCATTAAATTTGCTGTATTCGATGAGAATCACAAAATTGTACATTACGAAACTTGTAAAACACCTGACAATGTGACTGTAAAAATTACTGATGAAATGTATAGACTCGCAAGTAAAATCCGTGAATCTTATAACTTCACTGCTGCTGGTATTTCAGCTGCAGGGGTTATTGATAATGTCAATATGGAAGTAATCCGTTCAGCTCCAACTATCAAAAACTACCTTGGAACTAACTTCAAACGTGATTTTGGAGATAGACTAGGTATTCCAGTATACGCAGATAACGATGTTAACTGTGCCTTACTTGGTGAACAATGGCTTGGTGGAGCAAAAGGTTTAGATGAAGTATTCTGTATGGCTTTAGGAACTGGAATCGGTGGAGCTTACTACCTAACTAGTCTTCCTTTCGGATCTAACTTCGGTGTAGGTGAAATCGGACAATCTCTTTACGATTTCGACACTAAAACTACTTATGAACAACGTGCTTCTACTATCGCCCTAGATAGAAAAATTAAAGCTGAAATGTACGAAGGACTTAGCGTTATCGAATTCTTCGATCTTTGTAAACGTGAAGACACAACTGCATTAAAAGTACTAGACGAATGGTTATTCGAACTTGCTCGCGGTATTGTTAACTTACTATGTATTCTAGATCCTAAATACATCGTAATCGGTGGAGCTGTTTCAGCTCAAGGAGATTATTTATTAAACAAACTTGAAGCTAAAGTACGCGAACTTCACCCAATCGAAAACAACCAAACTAAATTCCTAGCAGCTGAATTAGGAAATGATGCAGCTCTATACGGAGCTATTAGCCCATTTGTAGAAAAATAAGATATTAAAAACTACCCCCTCTTTACCTATAAAGTAAAGAGGGGCTTGGTTTTTTATTGTATTCCAGCATCTTATAATATATAATAAAAGTGAGAACATTGTTAAGGAGGTATTGTTATGGATTTAGACCTAAACGAAAATGAACTAACTATCATGGGGATTAAATTCGATAATATTAAAGATTTCAAAAATGTCTGGTATGCTCTTAGTACAAATATCATTGAAGGATGGACACCAACATCCAACGATGTTATCGAATTAAAGAATAAGCTTATTTCTATTTCAAAAAAACATGAGTAGAAATAAATACGAAGAATATAGCTATATAGATTATGATAATATCTATACCTATCCAGACACTAATATCCTTATAAACAAATTTAATTTAAACTCATTAGAAGAATTAAAAAATAAAGAGTACTCTCTTGTGGCTAGCAAAATATTAGAATTGTATCTTCAACCTATTCTAGTTAATTCTATAGATGACATTTATAAAATACATAGTTTTTTATTTTCAGATATATATTGGTGGGCTGGTCAATGTAGAAAGGTTAACATTTCCAAAAACAATAAACCATTCATCCCTATCCAATCATTTCCTACAGCTGAGAACTATATTAATCACCTAATTTCAAATTATCACAGAAATGCTCATAACAGAGAAGAAGTTTCTAGTGAACTAGCTAATATTTTAGATAACCTTAATTACTTCCATCCATTTAGAGAAGGTAATGGTCGTACTCAAAGAGAAGTAATTCGTGTCCTAGCTATGATGAAAAACTACGAAGCAATAATTAATATTGGAGCAGATGATAACATATATAATCTCTATATGGACGGAACAGTATACAGTGACAAAATAAAACTAAAACAACTATTTAATATTATCCTGAAAAAGCTCTAAATATTTACTTTAATTCAAAAGTCCTAAATTGAAAAAGTTTATATGAGAACATATAGTCCCAGTGCTCTATTGATATCTTATAAACTTTGCGGGAGTGATGTGACAAATCGATTTCTTCGAAATTACGATTTTGTCGCGTCACTCCCTTTTATTTAAACAGAACTTCAAAGCTTTGTTTAATGTTAATTTATTATTTTTGCAACCGTTTAAATTTTTTTCTGGTATTTTTTAAGTTTTTTCTTTACAAAGTCCTGCATAAGTGATAATATAAATTTAAGTTAACACATTAAATTTTGATAAATAAATAATAATTAAGTCAAGGAGGGATCAACTTGAAAAAATACGAAAAGATTATTAATGATATCATCTTAAAAATACAAACTGGTATTTTTAAAGAAGGTGAACAGCTCTATACAGAAAAAGAGATAAAAGAAATATATAATGTTAGTAGTACTACTGCTGTTCGCGTGCTAAACGAGCTAGAATCAGCCGGGTACATTTTTAGAATTCAAGGTAAAGGAAGTTTCGTTAACAAAACTCTAGTTAATAAAAAAGTCTTTGTTACAGAAAACAATAACTTCCATAAACACTTCAAAGAATCAGTATCTGAACATTCTGAAGTTATCGAAGCTGAGATTATTCAAGATAAAGAGCTTTGCTCAAAATTAAAATTAAAAAATCAAAAACTTCTAAAAGTGGCTCGTATAAAATATATCGGTAATGTTGCTTGGGCTCACCAAACTAACTATATTCCGATTAAATATTTACCTGATGTTAATATCGATGATATCGACAGTTTCAAAGAGCTTGCTACTATGATTAGAAAAAAATATCGTATAGATATTCACCAAGAAAAATCTAAAAAAACTATGAAAGTTATAGTTGATACTCCTGAAGAAATTGCCAACTTTATCGCAAAAGACGGTGAACCATGTTTTGAATTTGATAGGTACACCTACTTTGCTGATGGAAAAATTTTCGAATATGTAAAAATCTTTATAAATTACAAATACTACAGCTTAACAATTAAAGATTAAGCGTTGGATTGGAGCTAACTATGAACAAAAAAGAAGAAATCTTAAACCAAATTAAAGGCGGAATTATCGTTTCTTGCCAAGCATTACCTGGAGAACCACTTTACGTTAAAGAAGGTGGAATCATGAAACTTATGGCGCTAGCTGCTAAAGAAGCCGGAGCTGTTGGTATTCGTGCTCAAGGAGTTACTGATATAGTTCAAATTAAAGAAACAGTTGACCTACCTGTTATCGGAATTATTAAACAAAGTTATGAAGGTATGTCACAATTCATCACAGCAACTATGAAAGAAGTAGATGCTCTTGTAGAAACAGGTTGTGAAATAATCGCCTTAGACTGTACTTTACGCCCACGTTTTGATGGTACAACAATCAATGATTTTGTCGCAGAAATTAAAGCTAAGTACCCTGACATTCTTTTAATGGCAGATATTGCTACATTCGAAGAAGGTGTAAATGCAGCTAATATCGGTCTTGATTTTGTCGGAACTACATTAAGTGGTTATACAGAAAATACAAAAGATAGACCGAACGAAGTAGACTTAGGTCTTATCAAAAAACTATCTGAAACTATTTCTGTACCAATAATCGCAGAAGGTCGTATCCACTACCCTGATCAAGCAAAAGCAGCTTATGACGCAGGGGCATTTAGCGTAGTAGTTGGCGGAGCTATCACTCGTCCAAAAGAAATCGCAGCTAGATTTATTAATGCAGTGAAATAAATAAAAAGTTCTAATTGACAATTGATCAATTAGAACTTTTCTTTATATTATTTTTCCCAAGCACGTCCGTCAATATAGCTTGATTTTCTATAGTTTTCTTTCATCGGTTTTGCCGGCATTATTATCGATAACAGTATATATATCAATATCGGGCTACCAAATGAGAAAATACTCGCTAATAAGAATAGTACTCGTAAAAAACTAGCACTTATTCCAAATCTTTTACTTAAACCACTACATACCCCAGAGATCATGGCTCCTTCGTATGACTTATACATCTCTTTGTCTTCTAAAAATTTAAGAAATTTATTCCAAATTTTATTTAATCCATCTATCATAATAAATTCCTCCTGACTTTATTGTTGATATTTTATTATTCTGACTTTATAAATATTATATCACATTTCTATGATATATATTAACTATTATACTCAAGTCACTTTAAACTAAGTTTAGATTATTAAGAAAATATCTCAAAAGTGACATTAAAAGCGAAATATTTATCTTATTGTTCCCCTACTCCTTTTTAAAACTTTTCAAATTTTTTTCTTGACAAGTGAGTGTTTACTCACTATAATGTTAAATATAGGGTGAGTGTTTACTCACTTAAGATTTAAAATCTTATTACTAATAGGATATTTCTTATGAACTATGCTTTAATACTCATGGTTCTAATAGTGTAACACTATCAAGTATCCCTTAAATTATCTCAGCTATATTTTTTTACTCTTGAAGTGAGTGTTTACTCACTTCAAGAAGAAAGGTGATTCTTATGAAAAAATTAATACAAATTACTTCATTATCAAAAAGCTTCGGCGACCAAACAGTCCTTGACAACATTGATTTCAACCTAGAAAAAGGTGAAATTGTCGGTCTTATTGGGCCATCAGGATCCGGAAAATCAACATTAATAAAAACAATGCTCGGTATGGAAAAAGCAGATAAAGGTGAAGCCCTTATTCTAGATAACAAAATGCCAAAAAGAGAAATTCTTTCTAATATTGGATATATGGCACAAAGCGATGCTCTTTATGAAATGCTTACCGGCTACGAAAATTTAGAATTCTTCGGAAAAATGAAAGGTGTCCCTTCTAAACAACTAAAAGAAGAAATAGCTTATATAGCAAAAATAGTTGACCTAACCGATCACTTAAAAAAATCAGTGTCGAATTATTCAGGTGGGATGAAACGAAGACTTTCACTTGCTATTGCATTAATCGGTAGCCCTGAGTTACTTATACTCGATGAACCTACTGTCGGCATAGACCCTAGCCTTCGTCGTAACATTTGGAAAGAATTGTTCAATCAGAGAGATAATGGTGTTGGCATACTTGTGACAACTCACGTAATGGACGAAGCAGAACTTACAAATAAAGTTGGACTTCTTCTTCGTGGAGATATTATCGATTTTGACACACCAAAAGATCTAAAAGAAAAAAATAATGTTACTACTATCGAAGAAGTATTCTTAAAAGCGGAGGAAAAATAACATGAGAATTTTAACTATTTCAAAAAGGGTATTTAAAGAATTTTTTAGAGACAAAAGAACTTTAGCAATGATGTTCGTAGCTCCGATTTTTATAATGTGGTTAATCAGCATAGTCTTTTCAGCAAATACAAATTCTGAAATTACCCTTGCTTCTGTAAACACTCCTCAAAGTGTCGTTTCCGTAATGAAAGATATCGACAATGTTCATATAGAGGAATATCAATCAAAAGAAGCTGCCGAAGAAAAATTAAAAAATAACGAGATAGATACTGTAATTTCTTACGATAACAATACTTATACGGTAACTCACGCTAATATAGACTCTACGAAAACTATACAAGCCCAACAAGTTTTAAAAAATTCTATAAAAGCAGCTGAAGTAAAAAACTTGGTGGAAGTTGTAAAAAAAGTAAATCCTAAATTAGGTAAAAATAAACAAGAACCTGAAGTTAAAGAATATTATAACTACGGTAATGCAGACTCAACATTTTTCAATAAAGTTGCACCTACTTTAATTGCTTATATCATATTCTTCTACGTGTTTCTAATCTCTGGTATGGCGCTATTAAAAGAACGCACTAGCGGAACTCTAGATAGACTTTTAGCAACCCCGGTAAAAAGAAGCGAAATCGTACTAGGCTATGTGTTATCTTATAGCTCATTAGCCATAATTCAAACTATTATCGTCACTTTATCATCTATATATTTACTAAATATTGAAGTTGCTGGAAATCCATTTTATGTTATAATAGTTAATGTATTACTAGCAATGGTTGCCTTAACATTAGGTTTACTGATCTCAACGGTTGCAAAATCAGAATTTCAAATGATGCAGTTCGTTCCGATAATAGTTATTCCACAAATGTTCTTTTCAGGAATAGTATCTGTTGAGAGTATGGGGAAAATCGCTGTCTATATTAGTAAAATCTTACCTGTTACCTATGCTAGTGACGGTTTAAGCAAAATAATTTTAGAAGGTAAAAACCTTCTTGCGATTAAAAATGATATAGTTGTTCTATTTGCACTGTGTATCCTTCTAATAATCCTTAATATTCTGGGCTTAAAACGATATAGAAAAGTATAAAAAACAATAGGAGACTCTTATGACTGAAAACATCTTAAAATCTTACTTTAGCATATCTCATGACGAAACCTTCCCACCTGGTAAGAAAAAAACAATAGAAGCTGCGATTAAATTATTCGCAAAACAAGGATACCATGGGACTTCTACGCTTCAAATCGCTAAAGAAGCAGGCATTAGTCAAGCAACAGTATTCAAGTACTTTAAAACTAAAGAAGATTTATTGCATTCAATAATAGTCCCTGTTATTCCTAAATTATTTTTGAATTTTCTAAAAAGAACTCAAAATACTAACTCCCTTGAAGAATTAATCAGTTATGTTGTGGAAGATCGCATGGTTTTCCTAAAAGAAAATAGGGATATTGTAAAAATAATCTACTCAGAAATATTAACAAATGAAAATTTTAAAACACAACTTATCGATTCTCTAAAAATAACATTTGAAAAAATAGACTTCAAAGCCATATTACAAACATATAAAGAAAATAATCCTGAAGTTAACGAAAACTTATCGACAGCCGAAATAATTCGTTCATTCTCAGGACCTATTTCTACCTACTCAGCTCAAAGATTTATTCTTTTTGAGAACATTCCTTGCCCTACTGAGGAGCATGATCTACAATTTATTAAACAACAAATTTATAGAAATTTAACAAAATAGCAAAAAGGAACTTGGAAATTTCCAAGTTCCTCTTTCTTTCTATTCACCTAATCTAATTACCTTATCACATATTGATAATGTTGATTTATTGTGTGAAATTATTATTGTTATCTTATCTTTTTTACTTTCTTCTAAAGCTTTTAGCACTTCGATTTCACTGAAGATATCGATGTTTGCCGTTGCTTCATCAAGAATCAGAAGTTTGCTATCATTGTAGAATGAACGAGCTACTGATAAACGTTGTTTTTGTCCAGAACTTATGTTCGAACTTCTCTCACCAACAATTTCATTTTCACGACGTTTCAAGCTATCCACAAAAGTTCTTAAGTTGGTTTTTCTTAAAGATGCATCCAATTCTTCTTTATCTAAATCTTTTTCAAAGAATGTAATGTTGTCTTTAATTTTCGCATTGAATAAGTAACTATCTTGCAGAATTATCGAGCTATTTTCTCTAAAGTAACGGTTATCTATGTCTCTTAGGTCAATACCATCGATAGTGATATTACCTTCCATGTTTTCATCTGAGATGAATTTCATAATAAGTTTCGCTATTGTAGATTTACCACATCCACTAGGTCCACTTAATCCGATAATCTCGCCTTTTTTCACATCGAAGCTTAAATTATCCACTACAGTATTATCAGCGTATCGATATGTTAAATTATCAACTTTAAGTTCGTTAAAATCAACAACTACTCCACTATTTTCCGCTTCTTCCGGCGTATTCATAAGCTCTAAAAATCTCTTTCCACTAGCCATCGTCTGACTTAATGTTGAAGCAAGGTTCCCCATGTATAAAATAGGAATAAACGATACGATAAACATCGCAACTAACGAAACAGTTACAAACTGACTATCAAGCGAAGATGCCACATAGATAAATGCCAACACCCCGATATTATAAGTTACAACATTTAGAACATTCAGATCTACTAAAAATTTATTTTTTAGATATGAACTTCTTGTCAGTTCTTCAGTTTCCATATCGATATTACGTTTTGCTTCATCGATTTTTCCATATTGCAATGTTTCAAAAATCCCGTAAGCTTCTTCTGATGAATTGTTGTTTACTTGAGTTAGTTTACGGCGATAATTTTCACCAACATCTTGCCCAACATTTCTAAAGCTTAACGGATACACAAGTCCGATTACAATATAAATTATTAATGCTACTAATGCTAATTTCACACTAAAGAATAGTAAGAAGAAACTAACTACTAAACTTTGCACGATATAAATCATAAACGGTGTTATCGTATGCGCGTAGAAAACTTCTAATAATTCAATATCAGTCGTAATCATCGTCATATAATCACCTGAAGTATTTTTCGTAAAACTGTCGACAGATATACGTTTGAATTTCTCTAAAACTTTAACACGTAAGGCATGTAATACTTTGAATGCTACGTAGTGATTTAAAAGTTGCTCAGTATAGCTGAATAATCCTTTTAACACAGCTAAAGCAAAGATTACTACAAATAAAATTACAGCTATTGTTGTTATTTTTGTTAAAAAGAATAACGAGATGAAGTAGGTAAATACAACAAGTGTCAAGTGTCCTAAGCTTCCGAATAAAGTCGCTCTAAGCAATGGACGTTTAAAATCCTGAGCAATAGCTAACAGTTGTTTTAATTCTCTTAATGATGTCATTACTCTACCTCCTTAGCTAAAAATTTTGATTTCAGTTGTTGTTGATCTGTGAATAATTTTCTATACAGAGAATTTTCTTCAATCAGCTCATCATGTGTTCCTTCTTCAATAATCTTCTTATCTTTTAGAACATAGATATTATCTGAATTTGTCACAGTCTCTAAATCGTGAGAAATAACGATGATAATTTTTCCTTCTTTTATTGAATCGAAGGCATTAAGCACGATTTCTTTACTGTAATCATCAATATTCGATACAGCTTCATCAAGTATATATAAGTAAGAATCTTTCAAAATTGCTTTTGCTGCAAGTAGTCTTTGTTTTTGACCTCCAGAAAGATTCGCAGCTCCTATCGCAAGCTCATAATCTAGACCGCCGTGTTCTTCTACGAAATCTCTAAGATTAACTTTTTCTAATGCATTGTACATTTCTTCTTCAATTATATTTTTACGAACACTTAAATGTTCTCTTACAGTGCCTTTAACTAAGTAACTATCATTAGTAATAAGTGTTGTTATTTTAGCCATTTCTCTAGTAGGAATACTATCGATATTGAAGTTATCATATTTTATACTTCCGCTATAGTTAGAATTTAAACCTAAGATTAGTTTGATAATAGTAGACTTACCACTTCCACTTTCTCCTACTAATGCTGTTTTCGTACCAGGTTTAAACATCATATTAATATTTTCTAAAGTTGTCTCCTCACCATAAGAAAAGCTTACATTATTCAGAACAATATTCTTTCCAGCCTCTACCTCGATAGTCTCATCTTTTTCTTGTTCTGGATGATCAAGAAGTTTATAGATATTATCTAACTCAACATTCCCTTTCATCGAAATATGGAACAAGCCACCTAAAGCACGTAACGGTTTGAAACATTCTAGAGAAGCTACGATTACGAAAACAATAAGTTTCTGATCTTTTACCGCAAAAATAGCAATAATCGATAAAACAAATATAGAAATATAAGTAATAGCGTCCATTACATTAATAGAATTAAGTTGGTGACGAAGTAACGCCATCGTCGATTTTCTATATTTGGCACTACGAGTATCCACATCACTCGCTACGTTATCTTCTTTACCGTAAATTTTTGCCGTTGTAAAACCTGATAATCTATCGTAGAATACTTCAGATAAACTTAAGAAATCGCTGAAGTTCTTTTTATTAGCCTTTTTCGACTTCTTAATAATAATCATAATAGACACAGGAATAAGCGGATATAGTAATAACATCGCTATAAATAGTAAGATATGAATCTTCCCATAAATCACAAACGAGCTAAGTACTATAAATAATGTCGCAAACATCTGCGGTACAAACTTATTGAAATAAAACTCGATGTTCACAATCGATGAAGAATTCATCACAAGAAGACTACTTGTATTTACTGCTTCTGTGTAATTTAGTGAAAGTTTTTCTACTTTGTTGTAAATTTCTTTCCTTAATGTATTTCTAACCTGTTTAGAAATTTTGTGACTGAAGTAATTATCTCCTGTTGTAGCTCCGTAATACACTACTAAACCTATCACCGTCTTCAGGATAAATCCAAATACAGCACCGCTTCTACTCTCTTCACCTAGTGAATAAAATAGAAAATCTACGAAGTTGTAGATGAAAAATAGCGAACACCAAAAGGCAACAAGTTTAAGAATCGCTACGAGATATACTTCTTTTTTGATATTGAAGAGAGCCATCGCTCTACCATCTATCTTCATAATATCTCCTTATTTAATT
Source organism: uncultured Gemella sp. (assembly GCA_963543895.1). GTDB lineage: Bacteria > Bacillota > Bacilli > Staphylococcales > Gemellaceae > Gemella. Next base: position 28,635 of record CAUUCZ010000007.1, read on the forward strand.
TCAAATTTAGATTTATTTACACAAAAAGAGTAAAAAATAGTAATGTGGGCTTTTAGTTGTTTTTATAAAAATCCAGCATTCACTCTTTTTATGAAAAAGGTCCTAGTTACCTGCGTTGATATTAATTATCAATTATACCTTTTTTATTATACTATATAGATAAATTAAAAGATAGCTTTAAAGTTTATTGTTACGAAAATGTTCAAAAATTCAAAGAATGTTCGGGAAACGAAGTTTTAGGTTCACTCCTAGATTCTTATAATTTTCACCTTGTTGTTCTCTGCAAGAGGACAAGTTCTGAAAAATTTTTTAGGTTGCCTTTCTTGAACGGACACTCTTCTGCCGCTTCACTCGTTGTTTGTCCATTAGAAAAAGACAACAACTCAGTTTTTCTATTTTTCTGAATTGTTGTCTCTATATTTACATACTAAATTCTTCTTTTAACGCTTCTTGTAATAACTTCTCATATTTATTTCTTTTTCTATAGTTATATGATATAATATCTTCAAAGGAAGGGCGAACGGTTGGGACGCCGTCTACCCTTTTGGGAAATATTAAATGATTACTTACGCTTTGGGTTGCCGCCCTTAGCGTTTTTCTTTTGCTCCTGAAAATATTTTAAAATATCAATCCTGAAACGACTTTTCTTTTAATTACTTTTGTTCTTATCTTCCCCTATTTTGTAAGAACAAAAGTCCATGTCTACACAATAAAAAAGAAGGTTTAAGGATGACTCAACAAAATCTTGTTTCTTAAGAAATCACGATTTTTGAGTCATTCCCACCCTCTTTTTTCATCTAGCTACCTAATGTTATTACATTATCTGCTAAGTTTTCAATTTTTTCACTATTTCTGTGAGTTATCATAATAACTGTAGATTCTTTGTCTTTTAATATTATTTCCTCGATATCATCTGCCAACTTACTATCTAAGTTCGCTGTACCTTCATCGATTATGAATACATCTTTTTTATGATATAAACTTCTCGCTAATCCTAATCTCTGCAACTGTCCTCCCGATAAAGCTAAGTTTTTATTGTCTAGTATTGTATTTTCTTTTTCTTCTAAATTATCAATCACATCAACTAACTTACAATTTTCCAGAACTTCTCTAAACAACTTGTCGTTATATTCCTTGTTTAAAATAATATTATCCTTGATCGATAAATTTAATAATTGTACTTTTTGATTCATCGTAGAAATCGCCGATTTAATATCAAATTGTTTTAATTCTCTATTATCCCATTCTACACTACCTTCATAGTTCTTCAAATCACCATTTAAAATATTTATCAATGTTGATTTTCCACTACCACTTTTACCTTTTATTAAATATTTCTTGTTTTTCTCGAAAGTTAAATTAGGAAATTCTACCGTCTTATCTGGATAGTTATATTTAACATTAGAAACTACAATCGCCTTATCTAATTTTTCGACTCTCGGTAAACTTTTCTCTTCTTTAATTTCTGGATACTTATTCAACAACTCATTTGCAGAAGCGAAATTCGGATATAGCTCGATTACTTTTGTCAATCCTCCAAAGAATTCCCCTGTGTAACCTGATATCGCAAATATCATCGCAAATTCAATATACCCTTTATATGCGAAATATCCCGCAATAAAAATCAATGCAATTTGGTTACCTGCATTTATTGTCACATTCAATCCTTGTAAAGTCATAATAGATTTTTTTCTATTAACTTTAGCATTTTTTATATTTTTTGAACCTGCATTTACAATTCTATCTAATAAATTCAACGCAGAAAAGTTGTTTAGCATTTCTGAACTAGCCAGCGCATTCTCTAAATCCTTATTGAAATCTTCTGTAGCTTTTGAAATGTCTTTTGTCGTTGTTTTTATCGCTTTGTTGAAATACTTAGGTAGAACCATCATTAATAAAGACAATGCAAGTGAAATAATAAATAATGTAATATTCACCTTAAGTAATGCAATTGTTGAGATAACAACTAAAGATATACTGTAAATCGCAAATAAACAATTAGCTGCATATTGCTCAAACTGCTGAATATCAGTAGTATTTAAAGCTATACATTCTGCTCCATTATTATGTTTCTCGTTATAAACTAACTTTTTCTTGAAATCTGCAATTGCTGTTTTTCTAAGACTTGTAGAAAAATTTTGAATCAACTTTTCTACGTATATCGCTCTGAAATAACCTAGTGTATTTAAAACAACATATATCAACATAACTGCAATAGTCGCCGACACCATAAATCTTAAATTTTTATCTACCGTCGCCTGAATAATCAAACTAAATCCATAAGACGTCGCAACCTGTGCTGCTGCGCATAATACCGTAATAATAAATACTAGTATGCTATATTTTTGTTTAAATAATAACTTAAACATGCTCTTCACCCCTAACACTAACTTTTAAAATCCTTTTTACATTCTGACTCTAAAAGTATATTTATTATGTAAATTTTATCAGAGATAACAAAGATAGTCAACACTATATTTATATATTTATAACACTATTGTGTTTTAATTATACTTGTATATTTCTAGTTTATTGATTTACAAGTAGATTTATAGTATTATTATAGTAATATTTGATTAATTCTCAGGAGCGGATAAACTTTGAAACTTAAATTAGCTGACTTAATAAAAACTAAACGAAAATCACTAAATATGTCTCAAAAAAAATTAGCTGAAGGTATTTGTACTCAAACTATTATCAGTAGATTAGAAAAAGGAGAAGTCACTCCTTCTATAGATATATTTTTCAAAATCATAGAAAAATTAAATATTCCAACTAGTGAAATAGAAGCATTATTTGATATCGATACTAAAGATTATCAGCCTTCACACTTCAAAGTTAACGAACTTGTGGAATTACTTTATAAACGAGATTATAAGACACTAGATTTTGTTTTATCTTCCATTGATAAAAACACTCTTGATTCAGAAAATATTTTATATTTTGAATGGTTTCAAGCTATCACAACATATCATATAAAAAATCAACTAGATTTTGCAATTGAAAATCTAAAGACATTAATAGAAAAAGTAGAAGTTGGTTGTATTTTATATTGTGATATCTGTAATACTTTGGGAAATTTTTATTCAGAAAAAGAATTATTTGAAGATGCTCTTCTTTGGTATGAAAAAGTTTTACCTTATATAAAAATTATTCAAAATACTAGTTCTGAACAACCATTTTATTATTCTATTGCGCGTATCTATGGAATTTTAAATAAATTAAATGATGCAACGTATTGGAACTCTACCGCTATTACTAAAGCTCTAGAAAATAAATCTTTTTATCTTCTAGGAGATAATTATTATTTACAAGCACGATTATTTGAAGAGCAAAATCTTATTGAAGATGCTATTAACTCTTGTAACAAAGCTATTAGTATATTCTCATTAGAAAATAATGAAACTATGAGATCTTTAACATTATCTTATCTTTCTTATCTAAAAGAGAAAAATAGTAAGAAATCGCAACAATAATTCTCTTATTTTGGCGATATGTCTTAAAACGAAAAAACTCCAGAATTTTCCTCTGGAGTTTATTTTCTTTCGATATATTTATAAGAACAAAAATCCAAATGCAAATAAAAAGAAAAAAGGAGCAACTCAACAAAATCATGATTCGAAGAAATCAATTTTGTCGAGTTGTCTCCGCACAGTTTATTAAACATCCACAAGCTTTTATAAAGCAAATTTAGATATCAATAAACCACTGCATCTATGAATTCTCATATAAACTTTTTTCATTAGAGAAAACTGTCCTTTTTGCATGTATTGCATTTTTGATTAAGTATTATTTTGCTACTTCGACTTTAGATATTTTTCAAATTCTTGCTCACTTAAATTCAATTTACTTGCCCCCATTTCTTTCGTCAGGTGCCCTTCTTTTACTAAATCTACGAACATACTTATTGTTTTTACTCTTTCTTGTGCGATACCTTCTTCTCTTCCTTGTTGAAGTCCTTGTTGAAGTCCTTGTTGAAGTCCTTCCTCTATTGCCTGTTCTTTTTCTTCTCTAACATATGCTAGGTGCGCATAATATCCATCAAAGTCTCTTCTTCTCTCGTCAAACATACTCTTCTCCTCCT
>CAUUCZ010000008.1:0-27384 GCA_963543895.1 uncultured Gemella sp.
TGATAAATCCATCTTCATAACCATAGTATCCCCACATACGGAATGCATTATGTTTAAATGATAATGAACCAGGTGCTCCATCGCTTGAATTACCTCCATAAATACCTGCCATCATATTTACATTTACGTATGCGGAATTTGGCATAAAGTCTTCTGGACGATAACGCCCATTTCCAACACCATGCTTAGTCGCAAAGTTATTATCTACCAAATCATTAATAGAAGTTAAATGTTTAGTTTTTTCTTCATTTCTTAAATCTCGTACTTTATCCCATTGATTTGGTTCCGTTAGTTTATTGTACGCATCTTTATAACGATATTCTTTATCTATTTTTCTAAACCATTTACTATTATCAGTTAACCCTTTACTAATAACTGCGTCAGCTTCTAATTGATCTAGCATCATCATAGCTTCATTGTAGCGTTTCATGTAGTCATCTATTTCTTGCCTATTTTTCAACTTATTAGGATCATAATTATACCATTGATCTCCATTGTTTGGTCGAACATATGCCATATTTAATCCTAGCGCTCCATATTCACCATTTGTCGTTGAACTATCAGGTGTTTGTAACATACCTTGCGCATACGCCTCAAGATCCGTACCTTCACGATGCCAATTTCCTCCATAATACACCAAACGGTCATTTACATGGGTTGTTTCATGGGTAAATGCCGAAATACCGAATTGACTAATCATGTCAGTCACCATAAAAAATACTGCATCATCATTGTTTGGAGATCCATAGATTCGTGCCATAGCTCCCATTCTTCCATCTGTAGGATGGTATTTCCATGTTGGGCCATATAACTCACGTACAGGAGCTACTACATCTCTACCATTATTCGCAAATCCATATCGATTAGTATTAACATTATAATTTTGGTTATCCCAAACTGCAGTTGGTACCATATTCTCACTCTTCAATAATTTATTTCGAACTGATGACAATGCTAAACGAGACCAGAAGTCTAAGTATCGTTGTTGCGCATTTGCCACTTCATCAATCTTAGCTTTAAATTGATTTCGTTCTTCTTCAGTATATTTTCCATATTTTTCAAAAGAACTGTATGCTAAAGTATTATATGTCGAAATCAAGAATATATGAGCATTTTTCAAATTCAATAATGGTAAAATCATACGACCGTGTATACCATTATTTAATCCGTCATAAGCTCTATGTTTTTTATTCACAAAATCTTGTGTGGTAGTTGTCGGCTCAGAAATATAGACATTATTTTCAGTTGTATGTTTAAACCAGTCATTTAAATTTGTATCTTCTGTAAATAATCGCATATTATAGTTTAAGAATTCATGTAAATTACCCTTGCCTGTAGCGCTAGCAATAACCTCTCTATAAGCATCATGCGTACGATCACCTTTTATATAACTTTCCTTAGAACCAATCTTGATAATTCTATCAAGCACATCAACATTTTTCCCATAGAAATCAGGTTTGAAAGTCATCATATCTTTTATATTCATACCATTATATTTGATTCCATAATATCTATTTAGATATGTTAATCCAAGCATAATATTAGTTTTATTTAATTCTACTTTTTTGATTAATGCACGTTTTGCAGATTCGTCGTCATTTAATTGATGTTCTTCATTTTCTACAATTTTTTTAACAAACTTATCAATATTATCCCTAACTTCCTTGAAGCTTTCTTCTAAGAATAAATCACGAATATATCCATTTTGACGTGCCTCACTATTGGCTGTAGGATCATTTTTAGTATCTCTCTTTTCAAGTATATTACGAACAGCTTGAGACTGTAACTCAACAGATAGCAATAATTCTTTAACTCTGGCTTCTAGAGCATCTCTATTTTTAATAACTATATTCGGCGTATACACTATACCTGCTAAGTTTTCTATGCTATATTCTTTCACTTGAGCTACTTGAGAATCTTTTTCCGAGATATTAAACAATTCTTTTGTTCCATCAGCATAATGAACCATAATCTTATTAGCATTTTCTGAATCTGTTACAAATTCTGTATCCTTCATAGCTGTTACCGATAAAACTCTCTTAGTTACAAGATTAGAATTTTCATCTAATTTATTACCTTGATTTACAATCCAGTCTTTATTATAGAATGGTTGTAGTTTTTCTATATTACGATATGCCTGATCACGCTTGTCTTGGTAATCTTGAATATTTTTATATTCATTTTCATAAGAAACTTTGTTGTTAAGCTTATCTGCAATTGGTTGTGTACTAATTAATTTATCAGCAGTAATCATCATAGCTTGAATTTTCGCATCTGCTTCATCTTTAGTAATATCTTTGATTCTATGAGAATTTCTATGAGTTTTTCCACCCTTACTAATACCAGTTACTGTAAAATTATTCTTAACAACCCAATCAGTAACATATTCATTGTCCATGTCATTTGATCCAAAGAACACGTCACCTTTCTTAACATCCATCATTGTAACAGTATTTTCAATGACAGCCCAAGGCCAGTTTTTACCTATAAGACCTCCATTTTCTCCACTATTAGGAACATCAATAATACCTTTTGCTACAGAATTTCTTATATATCCCCATCTACCTATACCATCAGAATTCAAACCATGACTTATATTTCCTGCTATTCCTCCTGTTCGTGATCTATCACCTATAATTTCAGCATCAACATAGGCTTTTTCAATATTACCACGCCAAACATCACCTGCTATTCCGGCAAGATTCCAACCTTTATTACCAGTAGCATGTACTTTACCAATGTATGCAATATTAGTCATTTTTCCTTCATCTAACTTATTAACAATACCAGCTACTTCATTTGCTCCAGTCACACTACCCGTTACTTTAACATTTTCAATAGTTCCCCCTTTTACTGTCTGAGCAAGTGTAGCAACATTATTTTCCCCTGGTAAATTAATATTTACATTCTCTAAGTTTAAATTTTTAATAGTTGCATTTTCTAATTTACTAAATAGAGGGTGCACTAAATTATGAATTGAATAATATTTATCATCAACACTTGTTAATGTTCCTGTAAATTTCTGAGTAACATAAGATTTTCCAAGTGGTTTTATACTAACCGCACTTAAATCAGCCCCAAGTTTGAATGTTCCCGAAGGAGTTTTTTGCATAGCTTCTATTAAATCTTTAAAATCATAGTACACATCACCAATATGTGGTTTTGGTTTCGCTATATAATAAGAATAAGTATCTTCTATTTTATTTTCACTCGTTCTTTGTACTAAATCTTGAGCTTTTGCACTAACTTTATAAAACCAATCTTCCCCAACTTTTACTTCTTCTATTTTATCAATAGCAAGCTTGGTTGTTTTATTATCACGAGAAGTCACTTTTAAATAATATTCTTTTATATTCTCCGGAATAGCGTTTAATAGACTACTATCAGATTCCTCACCTTGTTCGTTAACATGTATCAAACTTGTTTCTTTGATATTTTTGACTTCAACTTTTTTTAAATCAAGCCTTAGTGGTCTGTCTTCTAATACTGAAGTCTCATCTGCTTTTCCTCGATTATATATCATAGTTGTTCTAACGATATAATCTCTATACAATTTGAGATTATCTGCAATATCTTTTAATTTAGATGTAGTTAAATCCAGTCGTTTAACTACATTTTCACCATCACGGACTTCTGCCACAATAGATTTAATCTCGGCTGAATCCTCATTTTCCAAAGTATATGTCAAGTCAGCAGAACGATCAAGAGCATGTTCTTCAATCTTAGATAATGTTAATATAGGTTGTTTTTTCTCTTTTGGAATTTCTTTTTCTGGATTCTCTGGCTGTACTAATGCTTCGCCTTTCTCGCTTATTACTCCTTCTGGGTTATCCGGCTGTACTAATGCTTCGCCTTTCTCGCTTACCACTCCTGCTGGATTCTCCGGTTGTACTAATGCTTCGCCTTTCTCACTCACCACTCCTATCGGTTTCTCCGGTTGTACTAACGCTTCGCCTTTCTCACTCACCGCTCCTATCGGTTTCTCCGGCTGTACTAATGCTTCACCTTTCTCGCTTACCACTCCTACTGGGTTCTCCGGTTGTACTAATGCTTCGCCTTTCTCACTCACCACTCCTATCGGTTTCTCCGGTTGTACTAACGCTTCGCCTTTCTCACTCACCGCTCCTATCGGTTTCTCCGGTTGTACTAACACTTCACCTTTCTCGCTTACCACTCCTGCTGGGTTCTCTGGTTGTACTAACGCTTCGCCTTTCTCGCTTACCACTCCTACTGGGTTCTCTGGTTGTACTAACGCTTCGCCTTTCTCGCTTATTACTCCTGCTGGGTTCTCTGGTTGTACTAACGCTTCGCCTTTCTCACTCACCGCTCCTATCGGTTTCTCTGGTTGTACTATCGCATTACCTTTTTCAGAAACTCCAACTCCGACAGCAATAACTTTATTAACAGCTTGTTTAGTAATAGTTGTTTTAATAACCCTACTAATTTCTTTACCGTTAACTCTAGATACTTCACTAAATACTGTACTCTCTCCATTGATTCCTTCATTAAGAACTTTAGATTCTCCTTTTGGCAACGCATTGTCAAATTTTCTAATAGTTTCAAAAGGGATAACTTCCGTGGTTGTTCTAAGTTCTGGGTTATTTACAGATAAGTTAAGTACACCTTCCTCTGGCGTTGTTTTGTATTCAATCTTTGGTTTTAAGATTTCTGTCCCTTGTTTGCTAGATTCAATTTTAGGTACCTCAATTCCTTCAACTTTTTCTGTTTTAGTTAGTGATTTACCCTGCTTAATTGGCGGTTCTTTTGTTTCACTTGGGAGAGTCTTTTCTGTAACTCGAGAGTGTTCTTCTAAATCATTTTGCGTGAAAAATCCTATATATTTATATCCATCAATTTGAATTACACCTTTGGCAAGTTCAGAAGAATTACTTATAGTTGCTTTTGTATTATATTGAACTAAGTCTTTATTCTCTAAAGCAAAAGAATGATAAGGTACTATAACACTTTGTCCTAAACTACCAATCAAAACAACACTAAGTACTTTGTTTCTATGTTTTTTTGATATTAGAAAAACTACTAGAACAGCTACTCCTAGGCCTAAACCAGCGAGTGGGAGTGAACTTTCTCCAGTATTAGCTAATGATTTTGTTTTCAGTGTATCAGAGATAGCACTCTGATTTTCTTTCTTATAAACCATATAGTACGTTTCGTTGTTTTTCAAATCATTTGGTATACTATTTTTAATTAAACTTTTTTCTGATTCTGTAAGTTCATTTTCAGTTAGATAAGTATAATTAACATTTATACCATTGTCGTTTGCATAAGCTTTAGTTGGCATATAGCTTCCAAATATTAAAGCACCAATAACTACAGGTGCTGCACCTAATGATAATTTTCTAATTGAAAACTTTAAAATTTTATTATTTTTACTTTGTACTCGCATAAAAATCTGCTCCTAAATACATATTATTGCAATTTTATTCTATCAAAAAAATATAGCTATTACAATTTAACCTTTATCTCCATACACAACTGCAATTAATAATATTTTTATTTACAGATAGTAAAATTGATGCTATATTACTTTCTTTTAATACCTAAAATCAACACTTTATCTTTTTAGCAAATAAAGATATACTCCTCCTAAAGAATTAATTAATATCAAGAAATAAAAAAGGAACGTTCTACCGATGTGATGATTAAAAAATCATTACTGGTAAATCGCTCCTTATGGTATTTATTTGTTATAATACTTTGAGACTGATTTAAATTATTTTTTTATGTTAATCTAAGCTTTTTTATTTTCTTAACAGTTTATATTAATTCTTTTTATCTTATCCCTAGAAAATTCTTAATTACAATAAGTAAGATAACATTTTAACATTTAGACCTTTCCTAAATTATATTATTTTACAATATCAATTCCTGAACTTGTTCCTAATCTTTCTGCTCCAAGGTCAACATATTTTTGTGCAGTTTCTTTATCTCTAACTCCACCGCTTGCTTTAACTTTTGCATTGTCACCTACAACTGATTTCATTAATTTTACATCTTCATACGTTGCTCCACCAGTTCCAAATCCAGTAGAAGTTTTGACAAAGTCTGCTTTAGCTACAAGTGCCAACTCACAAGCTTTAACTTTTTCTTCATCAGTTAAATAACAAGTTTCAATAATAACTTTTAATACATTGTCTCCAATTGCCTCTTTTATTTGACAGATTTCATTTTCAACGAATTCAAACTCTCCATCTTTTAATTTGGCAACATTAATAACCATATCAATTTCGCTTGCTCCATTTTCTACCGCTTCTTTAGCCTCGAAAACTTTCGCAGCAGTAGTCATTGCACCTAATGGAAATCCTACTACAGCCGCAACTTTAACATCAGTTCCTTGTAAAAGATGTTTAGCATCGGCAACATAACAACCATTAACACAAACACTATAAAACTCATGTTCAATTGCTTCCTCACAAAGTTTTTGCACATCCGAACTACTCGCTGTTGCTTTTAATATTGTATGATCAATATATTTATTTAATCCCATTTTTTTACCTCTATTCTATGACTTCTAATATATTTTTAATATTTTCTATTTTTTCTTGTCCAATTACATAGGCATCTAAGACCATAGCTTTACTTGATTGAACATTTTTTTCATCATTAAAGTAAATTTCAGCAAGAACTTCGCCTTTTTCCACTTTATCTCCAACTTTTTTCTTGAGCTCGATTCCCACAGCATGATCAACCTCGTCTTCTTTTGTAGCTCGACCAGCCCCAATAACCATCGCTGCTTTACCAATTTCTTCTGCTTTGATTTTTGTTACAAAACCTTCTTCTTCTGAAAATACCTCTAAAACTGATTTAGGCGTTGGTAATAGTTCATAATTATTTATTACTTCACCATCTCCACCACTTAATTCAATAAACTGTCTTAATAATTCTAATGCACGACCATTATCAATAACTTCATCTATTTTCTTAGCAGCTTCTTCATAGGTGCTAACTTCACCTTTGTGTTTTAATGCTAAATAGACAATTTCATAAACAACTTCTTTTAAATCACTAGACCAATTTCCTTTTAAGGCTTCAATTCCTTCAATAATTTCATTTGCATTACCAATATTATATCCCAACGGTTCTTCCATATTAGTCAGTACCGCTATAGTTTTTCTACCTACACTATTTCCAATTTCAACCATTCTGCGGGATAGTTCTCTTGCATCTTCGATAGTTTTCATGAAAGCGCCGTCACCGACTTTAACATCTAAAATAATTAAATCAGATTGGATTGCCAGTTTCTTACTCATAATGCTACTTGCTATCAAAGGAATACTGTCTACTGTTGCAGTCACATCGCGTAATGCATATATTTTCTTATCTAATGGTACAATATTGTCGCTGTAACCCATTAGTCCCACTCCAGTTTTACTAGCTACTTCTACTAGTTCTTCTTTTGTAGTACTGAATTTAAAGTTTCTAATAGCTTCGAATTTATCAATTGTTCCTCCAGTGTGCCCTAAACCTTTACCAGATAGTTTAGTTGTAGCCATTCCTACTGCTGATAAAATCGGTCCTAAAACTACAGTAACCTTATCGCCTACTCCACCTGTTGAATGTTTATCAACAAGATAATGGTCTAGATTGTCAAAGTAGATTGTATCCCCTGAATCTCTCATAGTTAAAGTGAAGTTTGTAAGCTCATCTTTTGTCATATTATTAAAATATACAGACATTAAAAACGAACTCATCTGGTAATCAGGTACCGTTCCTTTAAGGTAGCCCTCTAATAAAAATTCAATTTCAGCTTTTGTAAGTTCTTTATTTTTTTTCTTTTTATCTATGATATCAACAACTCTCATAGGTTATTCTCCTTAAATATTCTTCATTGAAAGATAAACAAATATATCTTCTTAAAAATCTTTACAATAAAAATTCGTCATACTATATTTTTCATTCTCTATATAAATATTATTAGATACCTCTAATATCTGCAAACTCTTCTTATCTTTTAATATTTTATATAATTCTTTTTGACTTTTTTTACTATATACTATTTTATCACGAATTTTGTACAATTTGTAGCCTAATAATATTAACATATAGTTTTTATATTTAAATAAAATCATATATAACATATGGAACAAAACTAATAGTATAACTATTTTCCATAAAAATTGAAGTTTTTGATTTATAATCAAAAATGTAATAATTATCATTAAAATTAAGTAATAATAATCAATACCACTTTGCATAGAAATTTCTTTTTTACTACAAACAAATATATTTGTAGGTTTACTTCCATTTTGAATTATTAAAGAAAAAATAGAGATTATCGCTAGTATTGTAGTTAATAAGAGTGCATCTAAATCTTGTTTTACAAAAGTATAAATAAGTAAAACAAAATAAAGAGGCATAAATGAATAAATACAATAACTAATATAGTTAAATGATTTTTTCATCTCATACCTCCTATTTATTATCTTTTACTTTTTGGTTTAGACAAAATCTCCGAAAAAATTATATCATTTACAATTTTTTCTTTATCAAAAGTTAAAGAATTTGAAAATATTTCTTTTTCTTTATCTACTATAACACGTGGTTTTCTTTCAAAAAATTGTTGCTGTGAAGATTCATGTTTTGGAATATGATTATCCCTTTGATTATACTCTTTATAAACTTGCTTAGGGATTTTCTTATTCTTCTGTTTAACTTCCCTAACAGTCTCTTTATTATTTTTTTTATTGGCCTTCGCTTTATCTATAATAAGTGAAACTATTAGAAAAATTATAGGAATCGCTAAACTACTCATCTTCCCCTCCTAGAGTTTCTGTTAAGATACTCATTTGCAATCAATCCACGAACAAGATTTTCTTGAGAAAATTCTAATTTTTTTGTATTATTTTTATCATTACTAGGCTGGTCAAAATTTCTTTGCAGCGAAAACTTATTTCGACCTTTATTGTAATTTTGACTATAATACTGTTGATATTTGTTCATAGTAGAGTTATCAACTTGTTGTTCATATATATCTTCTTTATAAACTTGTTGATCAGATAAAGAACTTTGTCTATTTCTAAATTCATTAGAATCCTTATTGGCAGCTTCTTTGATTCTTTTCATCTCTTCAACTGCCTTCAGTGCTTGAGCTCGAGCATTATCTAGCTCCATTTGTTTGGAATTATCTAAATTTTTTCTGTATCTTTTACTGTCAGAAGCAAAAACCATTACGAAAATAGCAAAAATTATGATAAATGTTATTGGTGCTGCGAAAATTAAAAATGACATTTCACATCCTCCTTTTTATCTAATTATTTACCTGCTCCTGTTTCAGGTTGTGACATACGTTTAATTGAATCTCTCATACCCGTATCAGCTTCTAAATTCTTATAATTCATATAATCCATAATACCTAGATTACCTTGTTGGAAAGCTTTCGCCATAGCTAATGGTAATTCTGCTTCAGCTTCTACAACTTTTGCGCGCATTTCTTGAATTCTAGCTTTCATCTCTTGTTCAGCCGCAACCGCCATAGCACGACGTTGTTCAGCTTTTGCTTGAGCGATATTTTTATCTGCTATTGCTTGCTCTGTTTGTAAGTTCGCACCAATGTTTTGGCCGATGTCGACATCCAGAATATCAATCGATAAGATTTCAAATGCAGTACCTGCATCTAATCCCTTATCTAAAATTGTTTTAGAAATTCTATCTGGATTTTCTAGAACAACTGTGTGTGATTCAGAAGAACCGATTGTAGAAACAATACCTTCACCTACACGGGCAATAACAGTTTCTTCTCCAGCTCCCCCTACAAGTCGTTCAATATTTGCACGAACTGTAATTCTTGCTTTCGCTTTTACTTCAATACCGTTAATTGCAACCCCTGCAATATATGGTGTTTCAATAACTTTAGGGTTAACGCTCATTTGAACTGCTTGCAGTACATCACGTCCTGCTAAGTCAATAGCAGCACAACGTTCAAATGTTAAACTTACTATGTTAGCTCTGTGAGCTGCGATAAGAGCATTAATTACTCTATCAACATTCCCCCCTGCTAAATAGTGACTTTCCAATTGATTAATAGTAACAGCTAAACCAGCCTTATGTGCTTTAATCATCGGATTAATTACTCTACTCGGAATAACACGTCTTAGTCGCATACCAACAAGTGTAAAGATACTTACCTTAACTCCAGCGGCAATGGCACTAATCCAAAGACCAAGAGGGAAGAAAGTAAAGAAGATCGATAGCACTATCAATACAACTACCACGATAATACCTGAGAATATTAATTCTGGCATAATACTACCTCCTTAAAATTTTTATATTTTTTTAACCACTATACGCATTCCTTCTACACGTATAATCTCTATTTCATTACCCTTTTCTATAAAATCTCCATCAGTTACTACATCCAACTTTTCATTTCCTAAAACAGCTACTCCTGCTGGACGTAAATCTGTATATGCTTGAAGTTTTTTTCCTATTAATTCTAATCTACTTTCACTCGCGACATATCCATCCTCTGTTGAAATAGAATCGTTAAGAACAAGTCTATTTAATAACATTAACCTTTTATGGAAAACATTTCTATTAACATAGAATTGAATCGTTGCAAGTATTAAAGAAATAACTAAAATAAATGCAATGTGATATGTTGACTTATTAATATAGATTATTGCATAAATCACGGTAATGATCCCTACTGTTCCAACTATTCCACCAGGAATAAACATCTCTAGTCCTATTAGAGATATACCTCCAATAAATAACAATAGAACAAAAATACTTATACCTGTAGAATAAGAATGTAGAGCTATATATGTCGCTAAACTAAGTACGGACAAAATTCCCAAAAAATTAAGTTTTTTTGAAAACAATTGTTGACAAAAAGTTAAGGACATCGCAATTAAAAGAATCCAATCGAGAGACATCATTAAATTCATATGTAATCACCTCATTTTTGCATATTCTTTTTCTAGATAGTCTAATAATTCCTCCCTTGTGAAAATATTCCCATGACCGGGAACAGCATGTTCAAAGTCAAGAATCGATATTCTATCTATATAATCACGAAGCTTTTGTTTATTATATGCCATCGGTTTTGTATAATAATTTTTAGCGTGACTGTCTCCTAAAAACAATACTTTTTCTTCTGGTATATAAATTAAAAATGCATCATTAGAATGTGAGTTATCATTGTAAATACAATTAATTTTAACTCCTCCCAGATTCAAATTGAAATCAGCCATTTTAGGCATATCTGGAATTCTAATTTTTATCTCATGATTTTCATATACTCTCTTTATAACATCTGCACTGTATTTTATCTCCGTTCCATCCTTGACTCTTTGATATAGACTTTCATCATCCCATTCAAGTTGAGATAATTCTATTAAAGAATCTCTAGCTCTATCAGTAGCAATTACTGGAATATCCAAGTACGCCGCTCCAAAACTATGGTCCCAGTGATGGTGTGTTAATATCACATAACTTGGCATCGGTAAGTCATTTTCTTTTAATTCTTTTAGAAATGTTTCGACTTGTGCAGGTCCATTTCCTGAATCTAACATTACAGAGAAATATTCTCCTTTTACATAACCAAGCGTGGGCTCTAAATACATATATCGTTGTTTTGTATAATAAAATCTATCTGAAAATTTAATTAGCATTATTTTTACTTCCTTTTGATTATAGGTATATTATACCATACATAAATTGCAAAGTATATTATTATATTTAAACATTTATATACTTAGCTTTTCCTAATAAAAAAGAAAGAAAGCAATACCAAAACGGTTTGCTTCCTTTAAACTATAAATGGAGATGGCGGGATTTGAACCCGCGTCCAAAAATGCCTCCCCTTAGCTTCTACATGTTTAGTTTACCTATTGAATTTAATTCTCCACTTAAGCCGATAAACAGGCAATGAAAAACGAGTTTGATTAATCTCTTATTTTTTTCTACAAACGGAAGAAAAAAATCGTAGACTGCTAAGAATGAACCGATTAGCTTTGTCACAGTCAAACAAAGTAATCAGCCTTTAGCTTATTAAGCTGCTAAAGCGTAATTTGTTTTTTCGCCAGTTATATTTAACTGATGTGTTGTTAAAGGAGACAACCCTCCTACATGCCACCAAGAAGACTAGCATCCCTGTCGAATCCTAAACATCCCCTAATTGTGATTATTATATTTTATCATAGATTTCAAAATATGTAAAATTTTATTATCTCTACTATATTTTATAGTTTAAATTCAACTCTTACCAACATTAATCATTCTTATGATATAATAAATTGTATAAAATAAAATTAAAGGAGGATCCATGGAAACACTTATTAATAAATTACGTCCAAGTAAAATCGATGATATTATCGGTCAACACCATTTAATTGGTGATGGAAAAGTTCTTACTAAAATAGTAGAAAGCAAAAAAATGTTCTCTTTTATTCTATATGGTCCCCCTGGAACTGGAAAAACTTCAATTGCTAATGCGTTAGCTAATGAACTAGACTATAAATTTAAAATATTAAATGCTGTAAATTGTACAAAAAAGGATTTAACTGCGGTAATAGAAGAATCAAAAAGATTTAAAAAAGTTATTCTACTACTCGATGAATTTCATAGACTAACAAAACCTATGCAAGATATATTACTCCCTGAAATCGAATTTGATAATATATATGTTATTGGATGCACAACAAATAACCCATATCATACTGTAAATCCAGCGATTAGGTCACGTTTAATTATTTTTGAATTACAACAAGTTTCAAACGATGATATTTATGAATATCTTAAAAAAATATCAAATAATAAAGAAATATTCCCTAAAGAGTTAAAAATAGAAGATGATGTTTTTAAAACAATCTCTCTAAATTCTTCCGGCGATTTAAGATTCTCACTAAATACTTTTGAAATTTTATATAATTTATCAAATGAGGATGAAATTGTCACAAAAGAGAAACTATTAAACTTATCTCTGGGAAAATTTAAAGCTTATGACAAAAACGGAGATGCTTTTTATGACATAATAAGTGCCTTCCAAAAATCTATTCGTGGCAGTGATGTAGATGCATCACTATACTATTTAGCACTACTGATAGATAGTGGTGATTTAGATACAATCTATAGAAGAATGAGTGTTATAGCTTATGAAGATATCGGTCTTGCTAATCCAAATATCGGACCTTTTGTTCATGCTGCTATTGAAAGTGCGAAGATGCTCGGTTTGCCCGAAGCAAGAATACCATTGGCCAATGCTGTCATTCAACTAGCACTTTCTTTAAAATCTAATAGTGCTTATATGGCAATCGACAATGCTCTACATGAAACTAAGACAAATCCAAAATTCATAATTCCTGATCACTTGAGGGATGCACATTATTATGGTGCTGATAAACTTAATCGTGGTGTTGGTTATCAATATCCACACAGTCATCCGACAGGGTATATTAAGCAGCAATATCTTCCAGATAACTTAGTAGGAAGAACATTCTACACACCAAAAACAAATAATAAAAATGAACAAAATCTAGCACAATATAAAAAATTTATAGATAATGTGAAATAGAAAAAGAAGTAGCTCAATATAACCTTGAGTTACTTCTTTACTTCTTATTCACCTAATATTTTAACTTCACACTCAAGTTCAACCCCTGAGTCTTCTAGTACTTTTTTCTGCACTTCTTTTATTAAATTTTTATAATCTTCACAAGTTGCCGAATTTATATTAACCATAAATCCTGCATGTTTTTTTGAAACTTGTGCTCCACCTACAGTTAAACCTTGCAAGCCAGCATCTTGGATTAATTTCCCTGCAAAATATCCTTCTGGTCGTTTAAATACAGAACCACATGAAGGGTATTCTAAAGGTTGTTTATCTGAGCGCATTTTATTTAATTCTTCTACTTTAGAGACAATTTCTTCTTTATTTCCTTTTTCCATCTGGAAATAAACTTTAGAAATAATTTCCTTAGTTTCTTGAATTACTGAATGTCTATATGAAAATTCCATTTGTTCATTAGTATATATTTTCTTTTCACCGTTTTTAGTGAAAACTTCAACCTTTTGAACTACTTCTTTCATTTCACCACCGTATGCTCCAGCATTCATGAAGATTGCTCCACCTACACTACCTGGAATGCCACATGAGAATTCAAGATTTGTTAGGCTATTTTCTATACAAAAACCAGTAAGTTCTTTTAATGTTAATCCAGCATAACAAGATATAACATCTCCTTCTAGTAACTCTATATCATTCATATCACTAGTTAAAGCTACTATTCCTTGAATTCCATTATCAGAAATTAGTACATTAGAACCATTTCCTAGTATAGTCAATTCAATATTATTTTCATTACTGTATGCTATTACATTTTGTAAATCTTTTTCATTATTTATTTTCACTAAAATCTCAGCATTACCGCCTGTTTTTGTAAAACTATAATTTCTTAAAGGTTCGTTATACAATACTTCGCTGCTTTGAAGAATATCTTCAATATTTTTTATTTTAATCATTAGTTTCAATCCTTTTTAAAATTTCATTTATAAATATTAATTTTTGTGCTAAATAATCTTTAAATGAAAGTTCTTTGTTTATATTTTTGAATGAATTATAGTCATCTTTTAGCTCATCATTACTAAAAACTTCTCTAGCTTTTATAAAATCTTTGTGTACCTCTGTATCACGTTGAACAACATTTAATACTACATCGTAACTCATAGTTAAATAATCAGTTATTCTTGCGTACTTAATTACCCCTTTTATTCCATTATGAGCAATTCTATGATATCCTATGTTGTTTAATCTCTTTTCATCAAATGTTGTTATTTCATGTAGATTCTCAACAACAACAAGAATATCTACAATTTTTTCTCCTAATGCCTGTGTAGTACTCGTTGCCCCAATATGTAAAAACTCACATTTTGGCATTTTAGGGATTTCTTGTATTTTTTTTATCTCTTCTAAAAATATGTCAACAAAGACCTCATTGTCTTTTATTTCTTCAATTTTAACAATTCTCTTATCCATTTATAAAATCCAATCTTGTAATTAAATATCCTAATCTATTATAGACGTTATTTTATTTAAAGTAAAGCTATATCTGGAGTTCATCTATGAGCTAAGTAAATAAACTTATGATATTAATTACATTATTTATTCACTAACAGCATTCTTCATAACAAAAACAACCTTTTTCATGATCATTTATCATTCCAATCGCTTGCAAATAGCTATAGATAATAGTGCCACCTACAAAACTAAATCCTCTTTTTTTCATATCTTTACTTATCTTGATAGACAAATCAGATTCACTTGGTGCATCCTTGTAGTTTTCAAGTTTATTATTGATTTTTTTATAATCTGTAAAACCCCAGATATACTTGTCAAAACTTCCAAACTCTTTTTGTACCTTGATAAGTGCAAGAGCATTTTTTCTAACAGAATAGATTTTCAATTTATTTCTTATTATACTTTCATCTTCTCTTAATGATTCTAAATATTCGTCTGTATAATCTGCACAAATATTATAATCAAAATCACTAAAAGCTCGTTTAAAATTCTCGCGTTTTTTTAATATTAATGACCAACTTAACCCAGCTTGCATACCTTCTAATACTAAATATTCGAATAACCTTGTATCGTCGTGAGTCTCTCTTCCCCACTCAGTATCATGATATTCAATTTCTAAGGTATCTTTTGCCCATGAGCATCTATGTTTATTCACGTGTAACCTCCAGATTATTATTTACTAAAGTAAGCATTTCCCTGATTCGTCTAATGCTATATCTTTCTTTTTTATCAATTTCTAAGAAAAATCCATCCTTTGCAATAATACGAGTATCTTTATGAGGTGTTAATGCCGTAAATAATTCTTTTCCTTTTAGATTATTCATAATTTCTTTATCGAATGTTATAACAACTTTATTCGCTAATTCTTTTACACTAGTTACCATAGTATTTTTTGCCATAACTTTTAAATAACAAATATCTATTAGATTATTTACTTCTTCTCCAAAATCAGAGAATCTATCAATTAAATCTTCAACAATACTTTCTATTTCTTCATCACTAACAACATTGTTCAATCTCTTATAGAAATCTATTTTATCTGCATCACTAGAGATATACTCTTTTGGAATAAAGGCATCTACATTAAGTTTGATTTCAAGATTATCAGTCTCAACTTCAAAAATATCCTTTTTAATTGAAGGGGCTGCTTCTTTAATAATATTTTCATAGTAACTCACATCTTGAGTTCTATCCTGCTCTAATAACGGTTCTAAAATCCCTTTTTTAGCTTGAATTTCTTGTTCTAACATTTGAGAATATAACGTATAACCTACAGAATCGATAAAACCATGTTGTCTTCCTCCAAGAACATCTCCAGCCCCTCTAATAGATAAGTCCTGCATGGCAATCTTAAACCCACTTCCTAGTGACGTAAAGTTCTTAATTGCTGATAATCTTTTCTCTGAGTTTTCTGTTAACGACTTAAACGGCTCATACATCAAGTAAGCATATGCTTCTCTGCTACTACGACCTACTCGTCCACGAAGTTGATACAACTGACTTAATCCAAAACGATCAGCATCTTCTACTATTAGTGTATTTACATTTGAAATATCAATACCAGTCTCAATAATAGTAGTTGAAATTAACATATCGTATTTTCTATCTATAACGTCAGTCATGATATTCTCAAGTTCTCTTTGACTCATACGACCATGTGCATATGCTATGTTAATATCAGGTAATAATCTTTTTAGCTCTAAATACTTCTCATCGATTGTCTCTACTCTATTATAAACATAGAAAACTTGTCCTCCACGATTCACCTCATTCATAACCGCTTCTTTAATAACCATTTTATTCTGAGCTGTTACAAATGTCTGGATAGGTTGACGTTCTCTTGGTGGTGTCTCTATTACAGATAAATCCCTAATTCCAATTAAACTCATATGAAGTGTTCTTGGAATTGGTGTGGCACTAAGAGTTAATACATCAACCGTATTTTTAAGATGTTTAATTTTTTCTTTGTGTTTAACTCCAAAACGTTGCTCTTCATCTATTATTAATAACCCTAAATCTCTATATTTAAACTTATCATTCAATAACTTATGAGTTCCAACGATAATATCTATTTTACCTTCTTCAAGTTTTTTACAAATTTCTGTAATATCTTTTGCAGATTTAAATCTACTTACTACCTCTATATTAATAGGGAAATTCGCAAATCTACTTACAAAGTTATCATAGTGTTGTTCAGCAAGCAGTGTTGTTGGTACTAAAACTGCCACTTGCTTATTATCAGTAACAGCCTTAAATGCAACCCTCATCGCTACTTCCGTCTTACCAAATCCAACGTCCCCGCATAGCAATCTATCCATCGGACGTTCTTTTTCCATATCTCTCTTAATCTCTTCAGTAGCTTTTACCTGATCTTCAGTTGGAGTAAATGCAAAATCCGCTTCAAATTCAGCTTGCATGCTACCATCAATACTATACGCATAACCTGAACTCAATTCACGTTTAATATATAACTTAATAAGATCTTCAGATATATCCTCGATTTCTTTACGAACTCTACTCTTAGTCTTCTGCCAATTTTTAGTACCCAGTTTATTTAATGCGGGTTTTCTGTTATCTGTAGAAGCGGTATATTTTTGAATATAGTTCATATTATTTATATCTACATAAATAATATCCCCACCGTCATAAACAATTTTTAAGAAGTCTTTAAATACTCCCCCTACTTCTACATTCTCAATACCTTCATATAAACCAATACCGTGACTAACATGGACAATATAATCCCCAACATTTAGTTCTTGGTAGTTTCTTATTTTTTCTGAATTTGTATATTTGAATTTTACACGGCGTTTTTTTCTTTCTTCTTCAGTAAAAAGTTCACGTGGAGTTAATAGGAATATTTTATTTTTTCTATCCTCTAATCCCTTAAGGTGATATTTATTTACATCAATAAAAATTTTTCCTTCTTTAACACCGTAATAAATATCATCATAAAAATAATTATCAAATAACACTTTCTCAACATAATCTTTTTGCTTTTGTGTGTTTAATGAGATAATTACTTTGTATTTATCTGTAATCTTCTCTCTAATTTCTTTAGCTAAATACTCTTCACTTGAATAATAAGCTAAGTCTATTATATCTAAGTTATAATTTTTCTCTATAATCTTATCATTTAGCTTTAAAGTAGATAAGTAGTATTTTCTAATATCTAAATTTTGAATTTTTTCAAATGCTATATTATCTATTACATCTTGATAAATATAACTTCTATTCATTTCCTGTAAACTTGTTAAAAAATACTCTCTTAATCCTTCTATTTTTTCTAAAATTTTATGATAATTATCATAAAAGACTATAGTATCATCGTTTAAATAATCAGCAATACTATATGTATTTTCATAAATTAAATTTGAGAAACTCTCTAAATCACTGAAATCTCCTGTTGCTCTAAAGATTTCTATTTTTTCTTTAAGATAAGTGCTAATCTCTTGATAATTCTCATCTTTTTGTATTTTTTTATCATCCAACTTAGCAAGTATTTTTTCTACAACTATATCTTTTTCTTCAGAAGTAAGGAAAAAATCACTTGTTGGATAAATAACTGCACTATCAATTCTATCTAGAGATCGTTGAGTGATTTCATCAAAAATCCTCATACTATCAAGCTCATCATCAAAGAAATCTAATCGTATCGGCTTTTCACTTAAAGGACTAAAAATATCAACTATACTACCTCTTTTAGAAAATTCTCCAACTACATCAACACTTTCAACTCGTCGATATCCCATATTTACAAGTTTTCTTTGTAATTCATCAAAACTTATAACAGTGTCCTCATTAATTTCAAAACTGTTATTTTTGAAATCACTAGGATTTTTTACCGTTCTATATATTGCTTCTATTGGAATAATAATTATACTTTGTATTTTATGAACTAGATTTTCAAGTACTTTTATCGAATTTTGGACTAAATCATTACTTTTTGATGTATGTCTTTTTAAAATATCGATTTCTGGATAAATGTATGTTTCTCCTTCAAAATCAGATAAAATTGCAAATAACTCTTCTGCCTCTGCTTTACTTTGAGATAACACCACAACAGTCTTATTACTTTGTTTATACTCATTATAAATCTCCAAAGCACGTGTCGTTAAATTTTGTCCATAAATTCCGATATTTTTATGTTTTTTTTCAAATTGTAAATCAACTATTTCTAACAGACTATCTTTTATCATATACGCTCCTTTCCACGATAAATAGCAGCAAAAGAAACTATCTTTCTCTAATGCTGCATTTATTCTTCTAATTATATTTATTCATCAAATCTACAAAATTCATTTTAGAAAAATCTTCAATACAGTTTATACTTTTCGAATAAATTTTTTCAATTTTAGCCATTTCATCTTTTGAAAATCTTCCTAATACATAATCAACTACCTTCATAGGTGGAGTTGGTCTATCAATACCAATTTTTAATCGATTAAATTTTTCTGTTCCAAGGTGACTTATTATACTCTTAATACCGTTATGTCCACCGCTACTTCCTTTAGCTTTAAGTTTAAAATTCGCAGTTTTTGTATCTAAGTCATCATAGATTATCAAAATATCTTCTATATCAATTTCAAAATAATCATAAAACTTCCCTACTGCTTCTCCAGATAAATTCATATATGTTGTAGGTTTAATTAATAAATATTTAATTCCATTGTGATAGGTCATAGCATATTCTGCATTGAACTTTGTTTTATCAAAACTTACATTCCAAGATTTCGCTAGTTCATCTAGAACCATAAAACCAATATTATGCCTTGTATTTTCATATTGTTTTCCTGGATTTCCTAATCCAACTATTAATTTCATAGATTATCCTCTCTTTCTTTACTTTATTTACTATCGAAAATATGACTTAAAGAAGGCAACGGACTCCGCTGCCTTCTCTAAGCTTGATTTAATTAATTATTATTCAAAAAGAACACTTACAGGCTCGTTATTGTGGATTTTGTAAATAGCTTTAGCTATTAAATCACCTACACATAACGGTACCATTTTATCTAATTTTTTCTCTTCTGGTATATCTATTGTGTTAGCATATACTAATTCTTTAATTGGAGAATTTTCAATTCTATCTAATGCTTGTCCACTTAATACAGCGTGTGAGCAACTTGCATAAACTTCTTTTGCTCCTCTATCTTTAAGTGCTTGAGCTCCTAAAGTAATAGTTCCTGCTGTATCGATAATATCATCTATAAGGATACATGTTTTTCCTTCAATGTTACCTACAATATTCATAACTTCAGCAACATTTGGTTTAGGTCTTCTCTTATCGATAATTGCGATTGGTGTATTTAATGCATCTGCTAGTTTTCTAGCACGTGTTACACCACCGTGG
The DNA here is from genome assembly GCA_963543895.1 of uncultured Gemella sp. Taxonomy (GTDB): domain Bacteria; phylum Bacillota; class Bacilli; order Staphylococcales; family Gemellaceae; genus Gemella. The sequence goes on from CAUUCZ010000008.1 coordinate 20,388, forward strand.
TCTGGTGAAACAACCACCACTTCTTCCATATCTGGAAGTTTTTCTTTGAAATATTTCGCAATAATTGGTACACACATAAGGTGATCAACTGGAATATCAAAGAATCCTTGAATTTGAAGAGCGTGAAGGTCTAATGCGATTATACGGTCCGCTCCTGCTACTTCTAATAAGTTGGCTACTAACTTAGCAGTAATCGGTTCACGACTTCTTGCTTTTCTATCTTGACGTGCATATCCATAATATGGAATTACAACGTTAATAGTGTCCACTGAAGCACGTTTAAGTGCATCTATCATAATTAATAAAGTCATTAAGTTGTCATTTACAGGGCCACTAGTTGATTGTAGTACGAATACTTCGCTACCACGTACACTTTCCTCTATATTAATTGAAACCTCTCCGTCACTGAATTTTTTTACACTACATTTACTTAACTCTACTCCTAGTGACTTCGCTACTTGTTGTGCTAATGGAATATTAGCATTTAATGAAAACAGCTTTAATGGTTTATCTACAAGCATATTAAATTTTTCTCCTTAAAAATTGGTTCGATAGTAATACAGATGTATTCCATTGATTATTATAGCATAATTATTAAAGAATTTCTACTAATTCAAGTATAGACTAATTAAAATCCATTAATTTTTTTACTATTTATATTTATACATTTTATTAAAACTTATCACTTAGCATTATATTAATATTTTTTACATTAACATTAAAAATTCTATTTTGTTAACTTATTGAAAATGTTATTTTATAATATGAATTTTAACATTCGGTTTTCACAGCTAATTTTCAATGTTTTTTAATAATTTTGAATATTTTTAACATTTTTTAGTTTATTTATTATTCATACTGTGCTATTATTAGAAGACATAGAATAAAAGAAAATTTGATAAGATTTAACTATTAAAAAATTCATATTTTTCTTAATAGTTAACATAGTTTAAAATTTACCTATTAGTTCTTACTTTTATGGAACTTTACTTTTTTTATTCTAATTATATACAATTAAAGGAGTGCCATTATGGATAAAATTTTTGAACTTATTGAAAAAGAGAAGCATAGACAAGACACCAACATTGAGCTTATTGCAAGTGAAAACTTTGTTTCTGAAGATATTCTAAAAGCAACAGGAAGTATTTTAACAAATAAATACGCTGAAGGCTATCCTGGAAAAAGATATTATGATGGATGTGAAGTAATTGATGAAATAGAATCTCTTGCAATAGATAGATTAAAAGAACTTTATGATGCAAAATTTGTAAACGTACAAGCACACTCAGGATCAAGTGCGAACATTGCAGTTTACTTATCTTTATTAACACCTGGTGATACTGTTCTAGGAATGAGTATGGATGCTGGTGGACACTTAACTCACGGTAGTAAAGTTAACTTCTCAGGAAAACTATTTAATGCCGTTTCTTATGGCGTGACAAAAGATACGCATCTTATTGATTACGATGAAGTACTTCGTATTGCTAAAGAACATAAACCAAAAATGATAATTGCCGGATCAAGTGCATATTCTCGTGTAATTGATTTCGCTAAATTTAGAGAAATTGCTGATGAAGTTGGTGCATACTTAATGGTTGATATGGCTCATATCGCTGGTTTAGTAGCTGCTGGCCTACATCCAAACCCAGTACCTTATGCTGATGTAGTTACATCTACTACACATAAAACTTTAAGAGGTCCACGTGGTGGTATTATCCTTACTAACAATGAGGAAATCGCAGTTAAAATTAATAAAATGATTTTCCCTGGTGCACAAGGTGGGCCGTTAGAACATGTTGTTGCGGCAAAAGCAATTTGTTTTGCTGAAGCACTTAAACCAGAGTTTAAAGTATACCAACAACAAGTAGTAAAAAATATGCAAGCAATGGTAGAAGCGTTTAAAGCTAACAATATTCCTGTGGTTTCAAATGGTAGTGATAACCACCTATGTCTTATCGACACATATTCTACTTATAATGTTACTGGACATGATGCTAGTGACCTATTAAGTAAAACTAAAATTACATGTAATAAAAATGGTATCCCATTCGATACATTACCACCTATGAAAACTAGTGGATTACGTCTAGGAGCTGCTGCTATGACTTCTAAAGGTTATGTAGAAGAAGACTTTGTAGAAATTACAAATATTATTTGTGATTTATTAAAACAAGGTGAAAGCTATTTAGAAAAAGCTCAAGAAAGAGTAGCTACTTTAGTAGCAAAAGAAAGAAAAGAATTTAGATAAAAACATCAGAAATAATATTGGAAACGACGGAGAAAATATTCTCCGTCGTTTTTTTACGAACTTTATATTTAAAAAAACAATTATAACGTTCGTTTTTAGAAAATTAATTTTTAATTTTTATGTTTTTATGTTGACAACGTTCGTTTTTCATATTATATTTATAAAAATTCTTTAGGAGAAATGAAAATATGAAAATCGAAAAAATTATCAAAGCATCTTTTTTTCATAGCCCAAAATATGGTGAAATTGAATTCTTAGAAAATGCTATACTTTTAATTTCTGATGATGGAATTATAACTGAAATTATTAGAAAAGAAGATGAAAATTATCAACAAATACTAAATAAATACTCACATGAAAATAACTTTATTGATTTTAAAGATAAAGTGCTTTTACCTGGTTTCATAGACTTGCACATCCATGCTCCTCAATGGCCACAAGCTGGACTTGCCTTAGATGATGAATTAAGCCACTGGCTAAATAGTTTCACCTTTCCTTTAGAATCGAAATATAAAGATATCAACTACGCTCGAGAAGTCTATACTGATCTGGTAAAAACATTATTAGCAAATGGTACTACATCTGCAATGTACTTTGGAACTATTCACAATGAATCTACACTCGAATTAGCAAAAATTTGTGCTAATTTAGGTCAAAGAGGCTTTGTCGGTAAAGTTGTTATGGATGATGAAACTATGAATCCTGATTTTTACCGAGATAATAGCACAAAAGAAGCTATTGAAAATACTGAAAAGTTTATTAAAGATGTTCAGAGACTTTCAAAAGATGTACCTCAAGGTATCTATCCTGTTATTACTCCACGTTTCGTTCCAAGTTGTACAGATAATGCACTTTTAGAGCTAGGAAAATTAGCAAAGAAATATAACTGCTATATACAAAGTCATTGTAGCGAAAGTGATTGGGAACATAATTTCGTTCTTGAACGATTTGGAAAAAGAGATACTGAAGTTCTAAATCAATTCGGATTATTAACAGATAAATCTATAATGGCCCATGGCAATTTTATAAATTCTGAAGATGCTAATATCTTCAAAAAGAATAAATCTTCAGTTTGCCACTGTCCTATTTCTAACTCATATTTTGCTAATGCAGTTTTACCGGTTAACAAACTAAAAAAACAAGGTTTGAATATTTGTTTAGGTACCGATATTTCAGGAGGTTTCTCCCCTAGTCTATATGACAATATAAAACATACAGTCATGGCTAGTAGGATGTTAAATGACGGTGTTGACAATAGTCTAGAAGCTAATTGCCGTGGTAATCATGATTCAAAAGTGAGTGTATTTGAAGCATTTTATCTTGCAACTACAGGCGGTGGTGAAGCGTTAAAATTACCACTTGGACTTTTTAAAGAAGGTTATATTTGTGATTTCCAAGTCATCGATATAAATACACCGACAAATAAACTTCCAAATTATATAGATAATGAAGAAGATAAACACCTTCTTCAAAAAATATTATACCTTTCTACTTCAGAAAACATTCGTGAAGTCTGGGTTCAAGGTAAACAAATTCTAAAAAAAGATTAATAATATAATAAAAAAGGAGATTACGTTTTTTATGACGAAACAAAATAAACATTTAACTATAGGTGTTGAAGAAAATATTCCATTTTCACAATCCCTAATCTTAGGTTTACAACACGTCCTTGCAATGGATGTCTACGTACCACCTTTTATCTTAGCAACAGCTATTGCATTATCACCTGGTGATGCTACTGGTTTAATTCAATCTACTTTTCTAGGTGCTGGAATTGCATCATTAATTCAGGTATTATTCTACCTACGATTACCGGTCTGCCAAGGACCATCATTTATTCCTCTTGGGGCTATTATTGGTATTTATATGGGAACTAAAAATCTTGGTACTGTTCTTGGAGCAAGTATTGTCGGAGCTATTTTAGTAATACTACTTGGATATTCTGGTATTTATAAATATATAGTAAAAAATTACATACCTTCTATCGTTAGTGGAACAATAATTATGATTGTAGGGTTAACTTTACTTCCTTCAGCATTTGTAAGTAACATCTATATCGAAGGGAACGGCCTTACAATGAAGCAAAATGTATTATTGGCATTTATTACTGCCGCTTCTTTAATTCTATTTTCTACTCTAGGAAATTATGTTAACAAATTCAAAAGAATTTTCCAAATTTCTTCTGTAATTATCGCCTTAGCTGTCGGAACATTTTCTGCATACTTAATGGGTGGTTTCAATACTCAAGGAATTAAAGATGCTAGCTTTTTCTCAATGCCAAAACTTTTATTCTTAGACTATAGTATTCATTTTGAAATCTCTGCTATTATCACAATGATTATTATTTACATGGTACTTTTAGCCGAAACTACAGGAACTTGGTATGCAGTAAGCTCAGTTATTGATCAACCTTTAAGCGACACTCAAGTTAACAAAGGTGTAATCGGAGAAGGTATCGGATGTTTAGCTGCCGCTCTAGTCGGAGCGACTCCTGTTACTGGTTACTCTACAAATGCTGGAATTATCTCTATTACTGGGGTAGCTAGTAGAAAAGTTTTTGTTATGGCTTCATTCTGGTTTATCGGATTATCATTCTTAGGTAAACTTTCTGCCATTATTAATTCAATTCCTTCTCCAGTAATCGGTGGAGTATTCTCAGTAGTATGTATTATCATACTACTAAACGGATTTAGAGTTGTTAAAAATCTAGACTTCTCTGAAAGAGAATTATACATTATTGGAGTACCTTTAATGTTTACAATTGGATTATTATTCGTTCCAGCAGAATTAAAAGCTAGCGCTCCGCAATTACTTCAATACTTAATAGGTTCTCCTATTGCAGTTGGGGCAATTGTAGCCATAATAATGAATAAACTTATTCCTTTAGAAAAATAATTCTAAAACTTTAAAACTGATGTTCACACGAGCATCAGTTTTTATTCTTATTAATTTTATATTTTCCAAAAATATAGTATAATTATAACTGCTAATTAAATTACAGAAATGGAGATATATTGATGACAGAAAAGAAAATGAATGTTGAAAGTTTCAACCTAGATCACACTAAAGTTGTTGCACCATATATTAGATTAGTTGGTGTATATTCTGGGGATAATGGCGATAAAATATATAAATATGATATTAGATTTTGCCAACCAAATAAAGAACACTTAGAAATGCCTAACCTTCATTCTTTAGAGCATTTAATCGCTGAACTTATTAGAAATCACCTTGATAATGTACTAGATTTTGGTCCAATGGGATGCCAAACAGGTTTCTACTTATCAGTAATCAACAATGATAGTTACGAAGAAGTTGAAGAAGCACTTGCGAAAACTCTAGAAGATGTCCTTGTAGCTACTGAAGTGCCTGCATGTAATGAAGTACAATGCGGTTGGGCAGCATCTCACTCTTTAGAAGGTGCTCAAATGGAAGCTAAAAAATTCTTAGAAAAACGTTCTGAATGGAAAAACGTTTTTAGTAAATAATTAAAAAAATCAAACTGGTAAAAAAATTAACCAGTTTGATTTTATTTTTTATCTATTATATTTTCTAATACCTAAAACTCCTATAATAAATCCTATTCCCGTTACTATAGGAAGTTTATTTGAAGAATTATCTCCAGTTTTTGGCAGAATAGAGTTCTGTTTTAAATTATTATTTGATTCAACGATATTTTTTTTAATGCTGCTGCTATTGTTTAATAAGCTATTAATAATTTTCTCTTTTTTCTCATTTATACTATTTATCTCAAATGTTTTAGAATTTAAAATTTCATTACTAATATTTATTCTATCTTTTGTATAATTTAAAGATTCTTGTTGTATTTTAGTTTTCAAGATGATTTGTTTTTGTTCACTCTTTTCATTATTTTTAATAGGTTTATTAAAATCTACAATAGCAAATAAACTAAAATGGTCTATGTTAAACTGAACTACATTATTTTTAACTTCAGATGGTATTAATGTTAACTTACCATTCTTTTCTATATGAAATATATTAATCTTATCACTTTCGTTTTCTAGTAAAGCAATTCTCACTATTCTTTTATTATTAAGATTTAACACTCTAGCATTTTTTGTTAATTTCAAGTCTAACACTCTTACTTTATCTTTCTCTACAGACAACGCCTTACTAATACTTGCTAATTGTTTACTATTTTTTACAACCTTAACATTTAAGGAAATATTTTTAATATTACTTAATAATTCTACTTCTACATCAAGATTTATATTTTTTAAAGATTCAATATTAGCTCTAGGATTCTCCTCTTGAACCAGTGGTTCGCCTTTTTCACTTATCACTAGTTCAGGATTCTCTTCTTGTACCAATGATTCAGCCTTTTCACTTATCACTAGCTCTGGGTTCTCTTCTTGCACTAGTGATTCGCCTTTTTCACTCACTACTAGCTCTGGGTTCTCCTCTTGCACTAGAGATTCACCTTTTTCACTTATCACTAAATCGGGGGTCTCTTCTTGTACCAGTGGTTCACCCTTTTCACTTATCACTAGCTCAGGATTTTCTTCTTGTACCAGTGGTTCACCTTTTTCACTTATCACTAGTTCAGGATTTTCCTCCTGCACCAGTGGTTCACTTTTTTCGCTTATCACTAGCTCTGGGTTCTCTTCTTGTACTAGTGCTTCGCCTTTTTTGCTTATCACTAGTTCGGGATTCTCTTCTTGTACTAATGAAGAACCTTTTTCACTTATCACTAGTTCAGGATTTTCCTCCTGCACCAGTGGTTCACTT
>CAUUCZ010000009.1:0-26732 GCA_963543895.1 uncultured Gemella sp.
CATTAGGTTACAAATGTTGCATCCTTCTTATTTTTTTCATATAATTTATATATAGAATAATAAATAAAATCTAATATAGGGAGGTAAGTCATGAGTAAGATAAAGTATAGAAAATTATATTTTTTATTTATGTTATTAGAAATTTTATTATTGATAATGATTTCGGGATGGTACTATTTTTCAGAAAGAAAGATGGGGATGATAAGACATATATTTTTCAGAAACGTTTATAAATTCCCGAAATACTTTACTGATACAAATATAAAAGTAATAATAGCTTGTTTTATTGTGTTTTTAGTTATTCAGCTAGTATTGTTTATGAGAGCTAGAAGATTTTTATTTAGTTTTATATTGAATATAGTATTTGTAATCTTTTCAATATATTTCATTGTCAATTACAACGCAGACAGAGTGTTTATATATTATTATTTAATAATATTTTGTGGACTATTCAATTTAACAAGATTTTTACAGTTTCTAACTTTAAATCATAAAGTAGGAAATTAGAATAAAAAATTATTCGTAAAAAAATATTAAGTACATTTAAACTTTTCTTTAAACTTTGTTTAAGTTGGTATTGATATTATAAAAGTGTAAGTAAAAGACGTTTAACTTTAAGATAATATTAATAAGGTTTACAAGGAGGACCCTAATGGAAAATAGAAATAACAACCAAAATGATAGAGAATTTAACAATCAAGGAAATTATAATGAACAAACTAATTATCAAAATTATGATAATGTAGAAAATTCTCAATACAACAATTATGAAAATTATCAAGAGATGAACAATACGCAAGTACCTGTTCAACAAAAAAATAACTATGGAAAATTATTCTTAACTGTCTTTGCAGCGTTTGCTCTTGGAGCTACTAGTGTGTTTGGAGCGCAAGCGGTAATGGGAACTGGTAAGGCTCTGAATTCTTCGGTAACAGCGACAAAAGAAGATAAGGATAATGAACAAATCACAGTAAATGCAATTTCAAAAGCGAAAGATGCGGTAGTTTCAATCGTAAACTATCAAAGTAATTCAAATAACAACTTAGAGTCAATCCTAGGGGGTTCTAGTAGAGCTGGTAATGATTCTGGTGATTTAAAAGCTGCATCAAGTGGTAGTGGAGTTATCTATAAGAAAGTAGGTAATACAGCATATGTTGTGACTAATAACCACGTTGTAAATGGTGCTAAAAAGTTATCTGTTATCTTAAGTGATGGAACTAATGTAAATGCAGAAGTTGTTGGGACTGATGTTTGGACAGACCTTGCGGTATTAAAGATTAGTGGTGATAATGTAACTACAACAATGGATTTTGCTGATAGTGATAAAATCGCAGTCGGTGAAACAGCATTTGCTATCGGATCACCTTTAGATGTTAACTTATCTAATACTGTTACAAAAGGAATTGTATCAGCTGTAAATAGACAAATCCCTATGGATGTTGATGGAGATGGTAAAAATGACTGGAACCAAACTGTAATCCAAACTGATGCGGCTATTAACCCAGGTAATAGTGGTGGTGCATTAATCAACAGTGAAGGTAAACTTATCGGTATTAACGAATCTAAAATTGCTAAAGCAACTGCAAACGTGAGTGCTGAGGGAATTGGATTTGGTATTCCTTCGAATGAAGTAAAACTTATTACTGAACAATTAGAACAATCAGGTAGAGTTATTAGACCTGCATTAGGTGTACAATTAGTATCAGTTAATACAGTAGATAGTGATACTGTAAAATCTCAATTGAATTATGAAGGTAAACAAGGGGTCGTAGTTCGTTATGTTGAAAATGGTACGCCAGCAGCTCAAGCAGGTTTAGAGAAGTATGATATCATTACAAAACTAAATGGTGAAGAAGTAAAAGATGTTGCCGCAGTTAGAAAATATTTATTTGAGAAATCAAAAATTGGTGATACTGTAAAAGTAACTTACTATAGAAATGGTAAAGAACAAACAACAAATGTTGTAGTTCAGGCATTAAATACAAGATAAAACATAAGAACTTAGGATGGATTTTCATTCTAAGTTCTCTTTTAAGTGCTGTTCGATAAATGTTCGAAACGAAACAAAAAAATAATAAAGAATTTGATGAAAAAACATAATATCAATATTCAATATCAGCGACATTATAGAGTGCTAAATTGAAAATGTTATTTATATAGTTTGAAAATAAGGAAAAAATTTGCCAAATCGATGAAAATATGTTATTATTAGTTTGTTAAACTTTAGAAAAGAATATAGGTGAATAAATGAAAAAAGTAAGAAAAGCGATTATTCCAGCTGCAGGATATGGTACACGTTTCCTTCCTGCGACAAAAGCATTACCTAAGGAGATGCTTCCGATTATCGATACTCCTACTATTCAATACATAGTAGAAGAAGCGGTAAAAGCTGGAATTGAAGATATAATTATTGTAACTGGTAAACAAAAAAGAGCTATTGAAGACCACTTCGATAGAAATGTTGAATTAGAAGTTGAGCTAGAAAATAAAGGTAAGTTAGCAATGTTAGAAAAAGTTAAGTACCCAACGCAACTTGCTAACATTCACTACGTACGTCAAAAAGAAATGGCGGGACTAGGGGACGCGATTTTAACTGCTCGTAGTTTTATTGGTGATGAGCCATTTGCAGTATTACTAGGTGATGACGTTGTAATTAATGACGAATACCCTGCAATCAAACAACTTATTGATAAAGCAGAAGAAACAGGATGTTCTGTAATTGGGGTTCAAACAGTTCCAGAAGATCAGACTCACAGATACGGTGTTATCGCGCCTAAAAGTCAAGATGGACATCTATATGAAGTTGAGAAGTTTGTAGAAAAACCAGCTCCAGGAACAGCACCATCTAACCAAGCGATTATGGGAAGATATGTCCTTAACCCAGGAATCTTCAAACACTTAGCTAAGAAACAAGTAGGTGTTGGTGGAGAAGTTCAATTAACAGATGCTATCCAAATGTTAAATGAGGAAGAAAATGTTTATGCATATGACTTCCAAGGTAAACGTTACGATGTAGGTGAAACAATTGGATTTGTTAAGACTACTATCGATTTCGCACTTAAATCTGATCTGAAAGATGAATTAGTGCCATACTTAAAAGCTAAATTAGCAGAATTAGAATAAGATTAAAAGGAGTGACTCGACAAAATCGATTTCTATGAAATCACGATTTTTGAGTCACTCTCTTTTTAGAAACTATAGGTAGGTATAATTATGATTGTTAATCACTTTGGAGTTTATGGGATTTGCATTAAAGATAATAAACTTTTATGTATAAAAAAGGAAAGAGGTCCTTACAAAAATAGATTTGATTTACCAGGAGGTAGTCAAAAAGAAAATGAGGGACTTACAGGAACATTAGTTCGAGAATTTCGAGAAGAAACAGGATATCGTATAGAAAACTATGGGAACTGCAGAGTGTATGATGTCTTTGTAGAGGAAATTAATAGGAACGTACATCATATTATGGTATTTTATGATGTTGATGTTAACCTTGAACAGCAAGATGTAATTTCAGAAAAGTTGGAAGATGAACTAAATGATTCTAGTGGAATATATTGGATTGACTTGGAAGAATTAGATATAAAGAATTCATCACCATTGATTTTAAAATTGAAACAGGAATTAAGTAATGATAAAAATACCTTAGAGAAGGTAATATATAAAAATTGGGAGATATTATAAAAAGAACTTATCCATGGAAAAATATGGATAAGTTCTTTTGTTATTATTTATAATCATTTTTAGCGTCAGGTTTTTGACCTTTATCTTTATTAATATCTACTGGTAAAGTTCCATCAAGTTGCCAGTCATTCCATCCTCCGTCATAGAAGTAAGTGTTGGCGCGACCTGTAAGTTGAGTCATAAACCATGGAACTGAGTTTCTCCATCCAGTACCGCAGTATAAAGCAATTTTATCTGTTTCTTGGATTCCTTGACCTTTCCAAAGGTTATAGATTTCTTGTGGATTTCTTAGAGTTCCATCTGGATCGTAGTAGTCATTTACATCAGCTTTTGTTTCTCCAGAGAATCCGAAGATAGCACCTTGAGGTTCACCAGCTTTTTCGATGTAATCATAACCACTAGTTTTACCAGTGTATTCATCCCAAGATCTGATACTTACAAGTTTAAGTCCTTCATTTTTAACTTTTTCAGCAACTTCTTTAGCACGAGAGATGTCATATTCTGGGTGAGCAGGAATATTTACTCCAAAGTCAGTTGCTTCTTTTGGAGTGTTTGCAGTAGTTTCTGTCTCAAAACCAGCTTCTTTCCATGCTTTAAGTCCACCATTCATAACACGAACATCTTTGACACCAGCCCATTTAAGAGCCCAGTTTACTCTAAACCCTGCCGAAGCGTCATCAGAGTATATAATTATAGTTTTATTACTTGTGATACCTTGGTTTAGTAGGTTTTTCTTGATTTCTTCTGCAGAACGTAAGTTCCATACAGGTCCATCTTCAACCCAGTCTGTGTTAAAGTGATAGGCACCTTTAATATGTTCTTTGTAATTTATAGCTTTGTCACCTTCACCCCATGAAACTTCAAAAATAGCATAATCATTATTTGTGTATGTTTCTGGTTTTTTACCATCTTTTATATCCTTAACCCATTGAGGTGAGACTAGATTTTGGTATTCTGGATAAGATACTAAATTCGCTTTATTTGCATCATTATCTGCAAATTTTTTATAATCATCAAATTTATATACTTCATATCCAAGAGAAGCTAGTTTATCTGCAACTTTAGAAGTGTTGTCTTTATTAGTGTCATAGACAATTGTTTTTTTCTTTTTATCTAAGCCTTTATCGCTAATAAACTTATCTTCTTTATCCTTGTTAACTTTACCGATAAATGATGCACTATATTGAATAGAATTCTTCAAGTGACCACCATTTTTGATATCGTCAACTTTGAAACCATTATAGGCTTCGTCATTACGAGTATCTATATATTGGTACTCGTTATTATTGATATTTTTGCTGAAATCCTCTAAAGTAATAGTTTTAATCTCTTTTTTTGCAGTTGAGTTTGTGTTTTGATTTTTCGTAGCGCAACCAGACACAATCAAACTTGAACTTAGTAAGAGAACTCCCATTTTTTTTAAGTTTATCATATTTATTTTATGCGACAACCTGCCGCTTTCCTCCTATGGTTTTACAATTACATTATAATACTAAAATTATAAAAATACAATACCTTAAATAACGATAATAATTTATAAGTTATAGAGGAGAATTTATCCTTAAATTAGGATAGGATAATTTAAATAAAGTGACAATAAAAAAATAGAATTAGAAAATGTTGTTTTATTAACTTTTATTTATATTTACATATATGTATTTTTTATAGTCTTGAATATAGAAATTAAAGTATTTTCTTAATATTATTAATATTTTCAATTTCTTCTTTAAAGTATTTGAGTAAAAACTGTCGGTGTAAAAGCGATGATAGTGCTTATCTGAATTCTGTATGTTGATATAAAAAGAACTTATCCATGAAAAATATGGACAAGTTCTTTTATTATTTGTTATGACTTTCATTGATTAAGTTTTGTTTTTTCATCGAGATAATCGCTGAATAACAAAATACTGCTACAGCTACCCAAATTATTGAGAATGAGATTAGTTTTTGAATACTTAATACTTCTCCATACACAAAGATTCCTATGAAGAATTGCATAGTTGGAGGTAAATATTGAAGAATACCTAGAATGTATAAAGGTATTGCTGTGGCCCCTTTAGCGAAAAGCATTAATGGAATAGCTGTGATTGCTCCAGACAGTAATATATAAATTAATGTATTTGTTCCAAAAGAATAGAATGTAATAGAATTACTTGTTGAAAGATATCCCATGAAGATAAGCGCAATAGGGGTAACTATCGCTGTTTCTATAAGCAAACTAGCTTTTGGACTTAGTATAATTTTCTTTTTACATAAGCTGTATAATCCAAAACTTAGTGCTAATAATATAGAAATCCAGGGAAGAGATCCAAGGGATATAAATAGGTATATTAATGAACCTCCAACACATAGGCACGCTATTGTTTGTGTACGTGTCAATTTCTCTTTTAAAAATACTACGGCTAAGATAATTGTTACGATTGGATTTAGGTAATATCCAAAACTTGCCTCTAATACATGATTAGTGTTAACTGCAATAATATATGTAAGCCAGTTTAATGTTATTAAAAATGATGCTAGTACCAATAACAAGACACTTTTTTTATTTTTCCAGAGAGTAGTTATTTCATTCAAAATAGATTTTTTATTTTTTGCAATTGCGACTACGATAATCATAAAAACAAAAGAACATATAATTCTCATCGCAAGAACTTCATAAGCACCTATCTCTTTTAGTAATTTAAAATATATAGGGAATAATCCCCATGAAAAGTAACATATAAGAATAGCTAGCAAACTCTTTTGTGTATTACTCATATTATCCCTCCTTATACGAGATGAATGTATGATTAAGTATAACGAAAAAAACTATATATTTCAATGGAAATAGATAACTATACAGTGAAATTAATCGAAAAAAATCTAATATTTTTTTATAGATAAGTTGTTTTCGTTATTTTCAAAAGCTTTACAGTAGAGTTTTTAGGGATGAATAGTATCTTAATTTATAAAACTATAACCGAGAAAAAATAAAAATATTTTCCCGTCTTAAGTTTTAAAATAGTTATATAACACATTTAAGATAAATTTAATATTGATTTTAGAAATAACATATCCTAATATATTTATTTAGAACGAATACACTCGGAAAAAAAGGGCTTCCATTTGTTTGAGAAATATTATAAAATAAGGGTGTGAAAAAGATAACTGTATGATTAGTGCGGGAGAGGACAATGGACACCGAAGGTACAAGTTAACATTTAGCGAATGTTAATGAAATTCTCAGGTAAAAAGACTGTACTAGGACAGAACTCTGAAGCAAGTCAACAGAGAGAGAGCTAACTAGCTTTCTTTGTGTTGTTTTTATTTTAGGTGGGATACTATGAAATTGATAACAAACAATCCAAGATTTTTGAAAGAAAATTTTAGAGATATCGAAGTAGAATACCATGAAGTTGATTACTTAGATATATTAAAAAAAGTTAGAGACTATGTTCATGAAAATTGGGAAGTTGTAACACATCCTCTATATGGAAGTGTTAAACCAAATGAAACAATTTACAGATCGGTAGTTATTCGAAAAAATAATGAATTAGATGTTGCTTCTATTAATTTAATTTCTGAAGCGGTAGGAACTTTTGAGAAATTTAGAAAAAACAAAGAAGTTCCTCAGTGGACTGATAGAGTAAAAGATGATTTCAGTGTTATTGATCACGATTTACTATTAAATGCGATAAAAAGAATTTTATAAAAAAATAAATAAAGGAGAATAATTATGAGTAGACATTATGATGTAATTATTATTGGTTCTGGACCTGCAGGTTTATCAGCAGCGTTATACGCTTCTCGTGCTAAACTAAATGTTTTGGTTCTAGAAAAATCAAAAAATGGGGGACAAGCAGCAATCACTCACATGATTGAAAACTATCCTGGTGCCATTGAAGATCCAACTGGACCACGTTTAACAGCGAGAATGGCAGAACAAGCGAAAAACTTCGGTACAGAATTCAAACAAGAAGAAGTACTAGATGTTAATCTTGAAGGCGACGAAAAAGTAGTTACTTGTACAAGTGGTGATTACACAGCTAAAGCAGTAGTAATCGCAACTGGAGCATCTCCAAGAAAACTAGATATTCCAGGGGTTAGAGAATTAGAAAGTAAAGGTATTTCTTACTGTGCTACTTGTGATGGTGACTTCTTCGATGGACTTGAAGTGTTTGTAGTTGGGGGAGGAAATAGTGCTGTAGAAGAAGCTTTATTCTTAACTAAATTTGCTCGTAAAGTAACAATCATCCACTTTGAAGAAGATATTCACTGTGAAAAAATTACAGCTGAAAAAGCAAGAAATCACCCACAAATCGAAATTAGAACTGAAACAGTTGTTCTTGAAGCAATTGGTGATGGAATTCTAGAAGCTATTAAATTGAAAAATGTAGCTACAGGTGAAGAGTATGTGGTAGAAGCTGACGAAGAAGACGGAACTATGGGATTATTCTTCTTCATCGGATATGTTCCTCAAACTAAACTATTTGAAGGAAAAGTTGAACTTACTGAAGGTGGTTATGTTAAAGCTGGAGAAGACACTAAAACAAATGTTGAAGGTGTATATGTAGCTGGTGACTGTCGTCAAAAAGAAATTCGTCAAGTAGTAACAGCTGTATGTGATGGTGCTGTAGCAGCAATCACTGCAGAAAAATATATTGCTGAGAAATTTGAATAAAATTTAAAAAAATAAAAAAAGGAGACAAAGACAATGTTAGAACTGAACAAAGAAAACTTTGAGAGTGAAGTATTGGAAGCTGAAGGATACGTGTTAGTAGACTTTTGGAGCCAAGGATGTGAACCATGTAAAGCACTTATGCCAAGTGTACATGAATTAGCAGACAAATACGGAGACAAACTTAAGTTTGCTGCTCTAGATACAACAAAAGCAAGAAGACTTGCAATCAAACAAAAAGTTTTAGGGTTACCAACAATAGCCATATATAAAGACGGAAGCAAAGTCGAAGAAGTAACTAAAGATGATGCTACTGTTCCAAATATAGAAGCTATGATTAACAAATATTTATAAAAAAATAAACTCAATGGGGAGGTATTAGGTATGCGTCTTGAATTAGGAAAGATCCATATTAAAGATATACAATTTGCTGCAGAATCAAAAATCGAGGCAAACGTATTATATGTAAATAAAGAAGAGCTTGTAAAAGCTGTTTTCGAGGATGATGCAATTAAATCTGTTGATTTAGATATTGCTCGTCCAGGTGAGAGTGTTCGTATTACACCAGTTAAGGATGTAATTGAACCTCGTGTTAAAGTTGAAGGTCGTGGAGGAATTTTCCCAGGTATCCTTTCAAAAGTAGATACTGTAGGTGAAGGTCGTACAATCGCACTTAAAGGTATGGCTGTAGTAACTACTGGTAAAATCGTAGGATTCCAAGAAGGTATTATCGACATGACGGGACTTGGAGCTGAATATACTCCATTCTCTAAAACAAATAACTTAATCGTTATTGCTGAACCTAAAGAAGGAGTTAAACAACACGAACACGAAAAAGCAGTTCGCTATATCGGATTCAAAGCTGCTCGTTACATTGCAGAATTAGCTCGTTCATTAGAACCGGAAGAAGTAGAAGTATTTGAAACTAAACCTTTATTAGAACAAATTGCTGAATATCCAGATCTACCAAAAGTAGGATATGTATACATGCTTCAAACTCAAGGTTTATTACACGATACTTATGTATATGGTGTTGATGCAAAACAAATAGTACCAACTATTCTATATCCAACAGAAATTATGGATGGTGCTATCGTAAGTGGTAACTGTGTATCAGCTTGTGATAAAAACCCAACATATGTACACTTAAATAACGGTGTAATCGAAGATTTATACAAAAAACATGGTAAAGAAATTAACTTCTTAGGTGTAATCATCACTAACGAAAATGTTTACTTAATGGATAAAGAACGTTCATCTAACTGGACTGCAAAACTTTGCCGTTACTTAAACTTAGATGCTGTAATCGTATCTCAAGAAGGATTCGGTAACCCAGATACTGACTTAATCATGAACTGTAAAAAAATTGAAGCTGAAAAAGTTAAAACAGTTATCGTAACTGATGAATATGCAGGACGTGACGGAGCCAGCCAAAGTTTAGCTGATGCTGACGTAGCTGCTGATGCAGTAGTAACTGGAGGAAATGCTAACCAAGTGGTTGTATTACCAAAATTAGATAGAGTTATCGGACACATCGATGTAGTAAACGTAATCGCTGGTGGTAACCAAGACTCATTAAGAGAAGATGGAACTATCGAAGTTGAAATTCAAGCTATTACAGGTGCTACTAACGAAACAGGTTTCGGTTACTTAAGTACTAAAACTTTCTAGTAAGTAAAATATAAATAAATTTTATAGATTTTAACAAGGAGGAAATAAGATAATGGTAAGTCTTATTAATAAAAAAGTAGTTATCATTGGTGACCGTGATGGTATCCCAGGGTTAGCTATTGAAGAGTGTGTAAAACCAATTGAAGGAGTAGAAGTAGTATTCTCATCTACTGAATGTTTTGTCTGAACAGCTGCAGGGGCTATGGACTTAGAAAACCAAAAACGTGTTAAAGAAGCTGCCGAAAAATTCGGTAACGAAAACGTTGTTGTTTTACTAGGTGCATCTGAAGCCGAAGCTGCTGGTCTAGCAGCTGAAACTGTAACAGCAGGGGACCCAACATTCGCAGGGCCACTTGCAGGTGTAGCATTAAATCTTGCTGTATATCACATTGTAGAAGAAGAAATTAAATCACAAATAGATGAAGCTATCTATGAAGATCAAGTTGGAATGATGGAAATGGTATTAGATATTGATGAAATCGCAAGCGAAATGAAAGACGTTCGTGGAGAGTAATTAAACATCTAAATAATAGTTATAGGGGGAAATAAAAATGTCTAAAATAAGAGTAGTACATTATATAAACCAATTCTTCGCTGGAGTAGGTGGAGAAGAACAAGCCCATATTGCACCAGAATTAAGAACTGAATTACCACCAATTAGTGTTCAGTTACAAGGGCAATTGGGAGAAGAATTTGAAGTAGTAGCTACAGTAGTTTGTGGTGACAGTTACTTCAATGAAAACTTAGAAAAAGTTCAAAAAGAACTTTTAGAAATGATTAAAGGATGCGAACCACAATTATTCATCGCTGGTCCAGCATTCAATGCAGGGCGTTACGGGGTAGCAGCTGGTACAATTACTAAAGCTGTTCAAGACGAATTAGGAATTCCAGCTGTAACAGCAATGTACGTAGAAAACCCAGGAACAGACATGTTCAGAAAAGAAGTTTATATTCTTGAAACAGCTGACAGTGCAGCTGGTATGAGAAAAGCTTTACCAAAATTAGCTAAATTTGCAGCAAAATTAGCTAAAGGTGAAGAAATCCTTTCTCCAAAAGAAGAAGGATACCACGAAAGAGGAATCCGTGTTAACTTCTTCAGCGATAAACGTGGATCAGAACGTGCTGTTGAAATGCTTGTTAAGAAAATTAAAGGTGAAGAATTCGAAACAGAATATCCAATGCCTAACTTTGACAGAGTTGAGCCAAATCCAGCTGTTAAAGATTTAAGTAAAGCTAAAATCGCTTTAGTTACTTCTGGTGGTATTGTTCCAAAAGGAAACCCAGACCACATCGAATCATCTTCTGCATCTAAATATGGTGAATATTCATTAGAAGGATTCAATGATTTAACTGATAAAACTCACGAAACAGCTCACGGTGGATACGACCCAGTATACGCTAACGAAGATGCTGACCGTGTATTACCTGTAGACGTAATGAGAGAATTCGTTAAAGAAGGTAAAGTAGGAAGCCTACACGAAAAATTCTATACTACAGTAGGTAACGGTACTGCCGTAGCTAGTGCTGTAGGATTCGCTAAAGAATATGCACAAAAATTAGTAGCCGACGGAGTAGATGCTGTAATCTTAACTTCTACTTGAGGAACTTGTACTCGTTGCGGTGCAACGATGGTAAAAGAAATTGAGAGAGCGGGTATACCTGTGGTTCACATGTGTACAGTAGTACCGATTTCTCTAACAGTTGGAGCTAACAGAATCGTTCCAACTATCGCAATCCCTCACCCACTAGGAAATCCAAAACTAGAAGCGGATGAAGAGAAAAAATTAAGACGTGGACTTGTAGAAAAAGCATTACATGCTTTAACAGTAGAAGTTGACGGTCAAACAGTATTCGAATAATAAAGAAAGAAAGGGGAGCTGAGGGTATATTTATACCCTCAGCACAATATAGCTATGAATTATCCAGTATTTAAGGGAGCAGGATACATTCTTGTTCACACACCAGATATGATAGTAAGAAATGGATCGACTGCTTCTGTAGAGAGAGTAACAAATCCAGATTCAGAGTTTTTAAAAGAAGTAAATAACCATATTCGTACATATGAAGAAGTGGTTAACTATTTACCTAACCAAGTATATATCGGAAATAAAACTCCTGAAGAATTAAAGGCTTATCCAATGCCTTGGTATGACATTAAAGATGAACAAGGTCAACGACATGGAAAATTTGGACAAATTGTCCCACAAGATGAGTTTATAGCATTGATGAAACTTTGTGATGCTTTTGACTTAGTTAAACTATCAGAAGAGTTTGTAGCCGACGTTCGTCCTAAAATAGAGGAAAACTTCAAAGAGCTAGCTCCTTTATTCGAAAAATTAGAAGGATCTGACTTAAGTGATAATGAAGAATCATTCGAAGACTTAGTTCATGAAGGTAAGGTAGTTGGTTTCGTTAAGAAAGCTCACGATGTTGATGTGAACTTAAATGCTCACGTTATCTTTGAAAACTTAGTTGTTAAAGCATCTGGAGTTATTGCTGCATTAGAATTATTACGTAATTCTGGTGTTAACCCAGCTGATATTGACTATGTTGTAGAATGTTCTGAAGAAGCTTGTGGAGATATTAACCAACGTGGTGGTGGTAACTTTGCTAAAGCAATTGCAGAAGTTGCAGGTCTAGTTAACGCTACTGGATCTGACTTGAGAGGTTTCTGTGCTGCACCAACTCACGCATTAATTAGTGCCTCATCTTTAGTAAAAGCTGGAGTATACAAAAATGTATTAGTAGTTGCTGGTGGAGCAAGTGCTAAATTAGGTATGAATGGTAAAGACCACGTTAAAAAAGGTCTTCCAGTTCTAGAAGATGTTCTAGGTGGATTTGCTGTTCTTATTAGTGAAAATGATGGAGTAAATCCAATCATTAGAACTGATATGGTCGGAAAACACAACGTAGGAACAGGATCTTCACCACAAGCAGTAATGGGAGCTTTAGTAGCTGATCCATTAGATAAAGCTAAATTGAAAATTACAGATGTTGATGTATTCTCTGTAGAGATGCAGAACCCAGACATCACAAAAGCTGCTGGAGCAGGTAACGTTCCAGAAGCTAACTACAAAATGATTGCAGCATTAGCAGCAATGCGTGGAGATATTGAGAAAAAAGAACTTAAATCATTTATCGAAGCTAAAGGTTTACCTGGTTGGGCTCCAACACAAGGACACATTCCTTCAGGAGTACCTTATGTAGGATTCTTAATTGATGACTTAACAAAAGGTGATAAAAACCGTGCTATGATCGTAGGTAAAGGTAGTCTATTCTTAGGAAGAATGACAAACTTATTTGATGGAGTATCTTTTGTAGTTGAAAGAAATAGCGGTGCTGTAGAAGGAGAATCTGCAGGAATTTCTAAAGATGAAATCAGAAAAATTATAGCAGAATCAATGAGAAAAATTTCCCAAGAAATGTTAGAAGAATAGGGGTGATACTATGAGTAAACAAGTTATATCAGAAGTATTGCTAGAAGTAGCTAATGCCATTGAAACAGGTAACTTTGGTAAAAAATTAAAAGTTGGTTTAACAACTTTAGGAAGTGAACATGGTTTCGAGAATATACTACAAGGTGCAATATTAGCTAAAAATCCTGTATTCGACATAGTTTTAATAGGTAAGGGACATGAAGATTTCGAATCTTATGAAGCTAAAGATGAAGACGAAGCTCACAAAATTATGGAAGACCTATTAGATAAAGGGGAAATAGCTTCTTGTGTAACTATGCATTATAATTTCCCTATCGGTGTATCTACAGTGGGTAGAGTTATTACACCTGCTAGAGGTACTGAAATGCTTCTTGCAACAACAACAGGGACTTCAGCTACTAACAGAGTTGAAGCAATGGTAAGAAATACACTTTATGGTATTGCAACTGCTAAATCACTTGGAAAATCTAATCCTACTGTTGGTATAGCGAATGTTGAAGGTGCTAGACAAGTTGAAAAAGTTTTATTAGATCTTAAAGAAAATGGTTATGAATTTGAATTTGCAACATCTCAAAGAGCAGATGGTGGTTCTGTAATGAGAGGTAATGATTTACTTATGGGAACACCTGATGTTATGGTTGTTGATTCATTAACTGGTAACTTATTCATGAAAGTATTCTCAGCATTTACTACTGGTGGAGATTATGAAGCTAGTGGATTTGGATATGGACCTGGTGTGGGAGAAGACTATGATAGAAGAATTCTAATCTTATCAAGAGCATCTGGTTCACCTGTTGTAGCTAATGCATTGAAATATGCTTATGAAGTAGCAAAAGGTAAAGTAAATGAAATAGCAAGACAAGAATTTGAAAAAGCTAATAAAGCTAAACTAGATGAATTCATTTCTAAATTGAAAGTTAAAAAAGAAGGCTCAGCAACTACTGAAGAGGTTAAAATGCCAGAAAAAGAAGTAGTTACTGCACAAATCTCTGGAATTGATATTTTAGACCTTGAAGATGCAACTAAGCTACTTTGGAAAAATGGAATATACGCTGAAAGCGGAATGGGATGTACTGGACCGATCGTTTTAGTAAATCCTGATAAGAAAGATTCAGCAGAAGAAATTCTTAAAAATGAAGGGCTTATTTCATAATTTGAAACAGGAATAACGGTTTCTTAGAGAAGGAAAAGCCAAATGGTTTAAACAGTTAATAAATACCCTTTTTATTAGATAAAATCATTTCTAATAAGGAGGGTTTTTTATGTAGTTAGCAATATGAGGTTATAAAATTTTGTGAATGCATAAGAGTAATATTGTTGTATTAATTATTTGGAAAATTATGATAAATAATAAATTTGATTAAATTAGATTCTCACGTTATAATAGATTGTTGTTAGATTTAATAAGAGAAGGATTGTTAGAATGTATTAGTGATTCTAATGGAAGGAGAATTTTTTATTAATGCAAATATTTAGAAAAAAAACACTAGAAAGGGTACTTGGAGAAAGTGGTAAGAAGACTTTGAAGCCAACGTTAAGAACTATGGATCTTATCCTACTTGGTATAGGTTCTGTTATTGGTTCTGGTATACTGGTACTAACAGGTGAAGCAGCATCTAAAGCTGGGCCATCAGTAATTTTCTCGTTTTTAATTGCTGGATTGGCCTGTGGACTTACAGCTTTATGTTACGCAGAATTGTCTTCTACAATACCATCAAGTGGAAGTGTTTATACGTATAGTTATATTACATTGGGTGAGGTCGTTGCTCATTGTATGGGTTGGCTTTTAGCTGGAAGTTATATAATAGCGGGAGCTGCCATAGCTAATGGCTGGTCAAGTTATTTTAAATCTTTATTAGAAGGATTTGGAATAATATTACCAAAGGAATTTACTACCTTACCAAGTGAAGGTGGATATGGTAATATTTTAGCGATTACCGTAGTTTTACTAATAATGATAGTCTTATTTAAAGGAACAAATAGTGGTAAGTTCGTGAATAATTTAATGGTTGCTGTTAAGATTATTGTTATTTTACTATTCGTTCTTGTAGGGGTGTTCTATGTTACTCCAACGAATTGGACTGATAATTTCGCACCACAAGGAATGTCAGGGATAATGATAGGTGCCACAACGGTGTTTTTCGCGTATTTAGGTTTTGATACTATTTCGACTTCAGCGGAAGAGACCCTAAACCCACAAAAAGCATTACCTAGAGCGATTATTATTACACTATTAATTTGTACAGTATTTTATATAATTGTTTGTTTAGTAATAACAGGAATGGTACCATTTGGCCAATTAGGAAAAGGTGATGCATTAGCGTATGTTCTTGGAGTAGTTGGACAAGATAAGGTAGCTGGAATAGTTTCTTTAGGAGCGGTAATTGGTCTTTTATCTGGACCATTAGGAACGATGTTTGCTGCTGTAAGAATATTATTTACGATGAGTAGAGATGGTCTACTACCGAAGAAATTATCGTCATTAAATAAAAGTGGTGTTCCAGGGCCGACAACAATTGGAGTTGGTTTATTAATGGCAATCTTAACTGGTTTCTTGCCTTTAGGTCAATTAGCGGATTTAGCTAATGTTTCTTACATAATAGCATTTATGTTGGCAAGTTATTCAATGTTTGTCATTAGAAAAGAGTATCCTAATGTGAAGCGTGGATTTACTATGCCGGGGATGCCTTATTTACCAATAATATCAATATTATTATTTATCGTATTATTATATGGTATTCAATTTTCAACATGGATAATTTTTGGATGTTGGATTTTAGTAGGTTTAGCAATTTATTTTATCTATTCTGTAAATCATAGTAAAGAAAAATAAAATGATAATAAAATAAAAAAGCTTGGATATTAGTTATGTCTAATATCCAAGCTTTTTTATAAGTATTGTGAATCGTCTTCTATTATTTCTTTAACCTTTTGCATTTGGTTATCTAGTTTAGCACTTATCTCCGCACAGAGTTGAAGACGACGCGCTATTTCTTTTTCTTTCTCTTCGCTTAGATTTTTCTTGTATCTTAGCTTATGTTCTAAGCTAGCCCAGAAATCCATGGCTATTGTTCTAAATTGAACCTCAACAGCCACGTGTTCTACTTTATCTGATAAGAAGATTGGTACCTTAACAATAAGGTGATAACTTCTATAGCCATTTTCTTTGTAGTTTTTAATATAGTCTTTCTCAGCTATAACTGTAAGGTCATCTTGTTGTTTTAGCGCATCGACAAGTTTATAAACATCATTTTTAAATGAACATATAACACGAACACCTGCAACATCATAAATATTTTCTTTTATTGTATTTATGTCAAAAGGTAAGTCTAAACGCTTAAGTTTGTTCATTAAACTCATTGGTGTCTTCAGTCTAGTATTTACAGATTCGATAGGGTTGCTCTCGCCATGAAGAGAAAATTCTTTATCAAATACATTTAGTTTTGTTTCAATTTCAAGCATAGCACATTCATAGTGCATAAATAATTCCACATAAGGTTCTAATTCGTTTATTAATAATGAACTATCATTTTCCATAGAAAACAATTGATCTGTTAGTTTTTCAATTTGTGTTTTTTTCATATACATATCTCACTTTATTGTTTAATATAATTTTATCATAAATCTCTATATTAAAATATAGTTTAAGTGGTTAAAAAATAAATATTTTAGGTTGAAGTGAACTTTTTGAATATCATTTTTAATTACCGGTGTATTAGGAAAAGTGGAACTGTATTATAAATTCTATTGTTTAAAAATTGCTACAGAAGTATATGTTAACCTTTATTAATCTTGATATAATAGCATTTTTTAATTTTTGTTCAAAAAACAGAGGAGCTAAAAAAATTCACAATTTAGTTGAACGGCTCTCTTATAATGTTTCTAAATTTCCCGGAAATAAAAACTATAGACAGGGGAATTTTTTTGAGATAAGATAGTGTTATGATGTTTTTATGAATCTAAAATTATATAGAAATGAGGGATAACATGCAAAATAATAATTTATATTCATATACAAAAGCGAAAGTAGAAAGTTTAACAAAAAATTTACTAGTTATAAAAAGGGATGGACGTGTAGTAAAGTTTGATGCTGAGAAAATTTATAAAGCAATAGAAAAGGCAGTTCATTCTGTCTTTGGCAAGAACCATAGTGTTAATATTAATGGGATTGTGGATAATGTTATTTTGGAGATTGCTAATAGGTTTAAAGGGAATATCAAAATCTATGAACTTCAAAATATTGTTGAGCATACACTTCTTACTTTGGGTGAAGAGGCGATTTATGAAGAGTATGTTGGCTATAGAAGTATGCGTGATATTGAGCGCGAACGTAGTCTCGACATAAATATAGCGATAGAAAAATTGGTTAATCGTGACGAGAATGTGGTAAACGAAAATGCTAATAAAGATAGTTTAGTATTTAATACACATCGTGATTTAACTAGTGGTATTGTAGCTAAAGCAATAGGGCTTAAAATGTTACCAAAACATGTTGCTAATGCACATCAAAAAGGAGAAATTCACTATCATGACTTAGATTATTCGCCTTATCAACCATTGACAAACTGCTGTTTAATTGATTTTAAAGAGATGCTAACAAAAGGTTTTAAAATTGGGAATGCAGATGTAGATAGTCCGAAGAGTATTCAAACAGCAACTGCGCAAATGGCTCAAATTATCGCTAATGTGGCTTCAAGTCAGTATGGTGGATGCAGTGCTGATAGAATTGATGAGGTTCTTGCACCATTTGCACAATTGAACTACGAGAAGAACCTAAAAATGGCTCAAGAGTGGATTGATGATGAGGAAAAACAAAAAGAATTTGCTGATAAGAAAACTAAAAAAGATATTTTTGATGCAATGCAATCTTTAGAGTATGAAATTAATACTTTATACTCGTCTCAAGGACAAACGCCCTTTACATCTCTAGGATTTGGTTTAGGAGAAGGATACTTCGAAAAAGAGATTCAAAAAGCTATTCTTAAGGTGAGAATTGAAGGATTAGGAAAAGAGAAAAGAACTGCTATTTTTCCTAAATTGATCTTTGTAATTAAAGATGGTCTGAATTTAAAATCAACTGATCCTAACTATGATGTTAAGCAACTTGCGTTATCATGTGCGACTCAAAGAATGTACCCAGATGTACTTATGTATGATACGATTACGAAGATTACTGGTAGTTGTAAGACTCCGATGGGATGTAGATCATTTTTACCTGCATGGAGAAACGAACAAGGTGAACTTGTCGAGAGTGGACGTATGAATCTAGGGGTGGTAACATTAAATCTCCCTAGAGTAGCGCTAGAATCAAAAGGGGATAAAGAAGAGTTTTGGAACATCTTTAAAGAGAGATTAGAAATTTGTAAAGATGCGCTAGATTACAGAGCAAAACGTTGTGGTGAGGCCAAACCTCAAAATGCACCTATTCTCTATATGCATGGAGCTTTCGGGAAACGACTTAAACCTGAAGATAGGGTAAAACAATTATTTGATAATAAACGTTCTACATTATCATTAGGGTATATAGGTTTATATGAAGTGGCAAGTGTTTTTTATGGAGGAGAATGGGAGAAAAATCCTGAGGCGAAAGAGTTCACTTTAGATATTATGCGTTATATGAAGGAATGTGTAGATAAATGGACAGAAGAGGGAGATTATTGGTATAGTATTTACTCAACACCTAGTGAATCCCTAACTGATAGATTCTGTCGTATGGATACTGAAAAGTTCGGTATTGTAGAAAATATAACCGATAAAGAATATTACACGAACTCATACCACTATGATGTAAGGAAAAATCCAACACCTTTTGAGAAGTTAGAGTTTGAGAAGGATTATCCATATTATGCTAGTGGTGGATTCATTCATTATTGTGAATATCCAGTGTTGAAACAAAATCCAAAAGCATTAGAAGCGGTATGGGATTTTGCTTATGACAAGGTAGGATATTTAGGAACAAATACACCAATTGACCGTTGTTATAAATGCGGATATGAGGGTGAATTTGAACCTACTAAAAAAGGATTTAAATGCCCAGAATGTGGTAATAGAGATCCGAAAAGCTGTGATGTTGTGAAGAGAACATGTGGCTATTTAGGAAATCCTCAAGCGCGCCCTATGATTAAAGGTCGACACAAAGAAATTGTAGCAAGGGTAAAACATTTAAAATAAAAATAATATCTAATAGAAGTGACATTCAATGGAATATTTTTGAATGTTGCTTCTATACTTTTTTAGTATGATTAATGCAAAAACTTAATCTACAGGAACAAAAAACCTTTAAATCCTTTACATTATTTGATTTTTTTGATAAAATCATACTGATAAGAAATTAGGAGGAATACAAACATGGGTAAAATTTTTAAAGGTGCTTTATTAGGAGCGGTGAGTGCATTAGGAGCTTATTATTATAAAAATCCTAAGGAGTTAGAAAAACATAAAGAATTACTGAAAGAAAATACTAAAACTGGTATTGAAAAATTAACAGCAATTATTAATGAGAAAACTCAAGAATTAGAAGCAAGAACACAAGAAGAACAAGATCTTGCTAAAGAAAAACTAGAAGAATTAACTACAACTGCAGAATTTGAAAAAGTAGAAGAAAACTTCGTAGAATTAGGAGCAAAAGCAGAAGAGGTTAAGGAAGAGGTTGTTGCTGAAGTAACTGAAAAAGTTGAAGATGTGAAAGAAGCGGCAGAACCTGTAGTGGAAAAAACAGAAGAAGTAGCAGCTCCAGTGGTAGAAAAATTAGGAGAAGTAGCGGCACCAGTAGTTGAGAAAGCAGAAGAAGTAAAAGAAACTCTTGCACCAGCAGCAGAACCTACTTTCGCAAAAGCTGAAGAAGTTGTAGAAAGCGCAAAAGAAACAGTTGTCGATCACTATGAAGAAAAAGTAGAACCTACATTTGAAGAAATTCATGAAGCTGTAGCTCCAGTAATTGAAAAAGCAGAAGAAGTTAAAGAAGAGGTAGAAGAAGTTGTAGAAGAAAAACCAAAAACAACTCTAGATTCTATCGTATCTTTATTCGCTTCAAAAGAAGGAAAAAAATAATATTATAAATATTAAATACGAGGTATGAGAGAAAGTTCTCATCCTCGATTTTTTTATAATATAAACTAGAAATTTATTCATACAGAAAAAACAATATATAATATAAAAACTAGGCAATTTCAAATAAATTACCTAGTTTCTTATTTTTATAGTCTATCAGCGATTGCTTTTCTAATTTCTTCGAATTCAGCAGGCTCAACTTTTTGAGGTGGCCATTTAACTTCTAAATTATCGAAGTGTAAATCTTTATCTTTGTATCTTGGTACAATATGGAAGTGAAGGTGGAAGACACTTTGTCCAGCATATTCCTCGTTATTTTGGAAGATATTTACTCCGTCACAACCATATGCTTCTTTTACAGCATTAGCAATTTTCGGAAGAACACGTCCAATGTTAGCCGCTGTTTCAGGATCACAGTCAAAAATATTTCTGCTGTGTTTTTTAGGGATTACTAGAGTGTGTCCTTTTGTAATAGGGAATACATCTAAAAAGCTGTATACATGTTCATCTTCGTATACTTTATAACTTGGGATTTCTCCATCAATAATTTTTTCGAAAATAGTTTTTTCCATAATTTAACTCCTTATTATTTTAAATTTTGTAGTGTTTCAATTAAAAGTTTTTTCAGGTTTGCACTAATTTTTTGTGCAGTTTGTAGTACATGCTCGTGATCGTGTTTTTTCTCTTGAATACCTGTTGCCATATTAGTAGCACATGCTAATACTGCAACTGGAAGTGATGCGTGGTTTGCAGCGATTACTTCTGGCACTGTAGACATACCTACAAGATCACATCCCATAGTTTTGAATGCACGAATCTCTGCACGTGTTTCGAAGTAAGGTCCTTGGAAGAATCCATAAACACCAGTGTGTAATGTAATATCTAATTTCTTAGCTGATTTATGTAAGTTTTCTACTAAGTATGGATCGAATGGTGTAGTCATATCAACAAATCTTTCTCCAAGACGTGGTTCGTTTTCTCCCATTAATGGATTATTGCTAACAAGTGAGATGAAGTCGTCAAGACAAACGATATCTCCTTCGCTAAAGTTAGTATTAATAGCACCACAAGCATTTGTGATAAATAATCCTTTTACTCCAAGATGTTTAACAACGTATGTCATAAAGGCAACATCTTTCATGCTGTATCCTTCGTAATAGTGAAGGCGTCCATTTAATACTAATACATTTTTTCCAGAAATTTTTCCGAAAGTCAGCTTATTAGCGTGGCCTTTAACACGATTAGCGTGCTTATTTCCTGGAAAAAGTGGAATAGCTTCGTAGCCAAGTTCTTGCTGATCCTCTAATTCTAATGTAATTCCACTTCCTAAAACTACCGCATAATCAATTTGTTCTCCAAAATATTTTATTATGTAGTTTGCCGTTTCAATAATATTTTGATAATATGTCATAATATAAGTTCCTCCTGAAAATGCTTTATCAAAGTTATTATAGCATAAATAATTCAGAAAATATATAATTTTATATGAATTATTATCAACGTTTGTATTATTAATATAAATGAGTTTATGTTATTTTAAACGATGTTATTGAAACAGAAAAATGAATATTAATAGGTACTATGATACTATAATTTATGTAATCTAATTTTTAGTGGTGTTTAAAAATTTTAAAAAAGTTAAAAAAATAATTGCAAGCGTTTTAAAAATATTGTATTATGTTCTTAGTACATAAAGATTTTTAGGAGGACATTATGAAAAAATTACGTACTATATTTGCAATTTTAGTTGCATTATCATTAATTGTTGTTGGTTGTTCTTCAAAGAGTGCTAAGAATGACACGAAATCTGATGGGAAGAATGCCTATAAGATTGGTGTTGTAACTGGTGAAGGTGGAGCAAAAGATAAGAGTTTTAACCAAGCTAACGTAGAGGCGATTCAAGCGTGGGCAAAGGCAAATGGAGCAAAAGATCCAGTTGTTATTGAAACGAAGAATCAAGCAGACTTAGCTGCGAACTTGCAAAATGCTGCAAAGGTATCTGATATTGTATCTTTAGCTGGATTTGAATTTGAAAAAGAAATTACAAAAACTGCAGAACAATATAAAGATAAAAAATTCATGTATGTAGATAGTTTTGTAGATGCACCAAATATTGCTTCATTAATCTTTAAAGAACAAGAAGCAGGTTATTTAGCGGGATATGCAGCAGCTTTACAATCTAAAACGGGGAAAGTTGGATTTATCGGGGGAACTAAAATTCCACCGGTAGAAAGATTTGGAATTGGATTTGTACAAGGTGCAAAAGCAGCTAAAAGTGATATTAAAGTAATGTACAATTATAGTGGTACATTTTCAGATACAAATAAAGGGAAAACTTTAGCAGCTACTATGTATGACTCAGGAGCGGATGTAATTTTTGTTGCTGCTGGAAATACAGGTAATGGTGTAATTTCAGAAGCTAAAGAACGTGGAATAATTGATATGTCTAAGAGTGGAGAAATTAAACACTGGGTTGTTGGTGTGGATAAAGACCAATATGAAGAAGGTATCTTTAAAGGAAAAGATAAAGATGGAAAAGAATATCAAAAATCTGCTATCTTAACTTCTGCTGTTAAAAATATTGAAGTGGCAGTAACAAAAATCTTAAATGAGATTAAAGAAGGAAAATTCTCAAAAGGTGAACACATTTTTGGTATTAAAGAAAATGGAGTAGGAATTCCAAAAGAAAATCCTAACCTAAGCGAAGAAGCAAAAACAAAAATTGCTAAGGCTATAGAAGAATTAAAATCAGGAAAAGCTGAAGTAGTGGCTACTGGAGATGAACTTAAAGCTAAAGGGGCAGCTACAAATATCGAAGGGGAATTATAGTATATATTTACTATAGAGACTGTTCATAAATATTAATTAGTAGGAATCACCATTATTGGTGGTTCCTTCATTTATTAGAGATATTAAAACGAACTTTTAAAATCGAAAAAAATTTTAAAAATTTTATTACTTTATAAGTAGTTGTAAAATTTTTAGGCTTTAAATTATTGACTAGTGCTAAAGTACGATGGGTGGGAACGTTACTATATTTTTAAAAAAGAGATAATATTTTTATGTAGAATAATAAAATGTGTACAAATATAGACGAAAACAGTGTAACTTTTTAAATATTAAAATACAAAGGAAGATAACGTTTTTATAAAAATACGAACGTTAATTGTAATTGGAATTCAGCGCTGTATACTGATTTGACTTTGCTCTTAAATATATGGTATTATCTTTTTTTAAAAACAATTTTTAATCGTAAGGAGATTAATATTTAATATGAGAAAATTATTTTTATTTGTAGCGGTAGTACTATCTGCTGTTTTAGTTGTTACAGGATGTTCATCTAAATCGTCAAAAGACAATTCAACTAATAAGTCTAATTTAAAAGTTGTTGTCGTGACTGATGAAGGTGGCGCAAAAGATAAGAGTTTTAACCAAAGCAATGCAGAGGCTTTAACTTCATGGGTAGAAAAGAATGGTGGTAAAGCATTAACTCCAGTTGAAACAAAAAATCATTCAGACCTGGCGGCTAATATGCAAAGTGCATCAAAAGCAGCTGATGTAATCTCATTAGCAGGTTTTTATTTTGAAAAAGAGTTACCAAAAATGGCAGATGCCTTCCCAGATAAAAAGTATATTTTTATCGATGGCGTAGTAGAAAAAGCAAACGTAGCTTCTGTTACTTTTGCAGAACAAGAAGCGGGGTATTTAGCAGGATATGCAGCAGCATTACAATCTAAAACTGGTAAAGTTGGATTTATCGGTGGAGCAAAAATTCCTACAGTAGCAAGATTTGGAATTGGATTTGTACAAGGTGCAAAAGCAGTAAATAAAGATATTAAAGTAGTATATAACTACAGTGGATCATTTAGTGATACAAATAAAGGTAAAACAATAGCGGCAACTATGTATGATACAGGAGCTGATGTAATCTTCGTAGCAGCAGGTGGAACTGGTAATGGAGCTATTAAAGAAGCACAAGAAAGAGCTACGCAAGATTTAAAAGAAAGTGGAGAAATTAAACATTGGATTGTAGGTGTTGATAAAGACCAATATACTGATGGAATCTTTAAAGCTAAGGACAAAGATGGTAAAGTAATTGAAAAATCAGTTGTTGTAGCATCAGTAATAAAACGTGTGGACGTTGCGGTTAAAAATGTATTAGATAGCATTAAAGCAGGGAAATTCGAAGGTGGAAAAGAACATGTCTTTACTATTAAAGAAGATGGAATTGAATTAACTTTAGAAAATCCAAACTTAAATGATGAAACTAAATCTAAAATCAAAAATAAAATGGCAGAGCTTAAAGCTGGAAATGAGACAGTTGTAGCTGAAGCTGGTAAATTAACAGATAAGAACAATATAGACGGAGAATTATAATATAATTTAATGTCGTAACCTCTATAGAACGTTTAGTTCTATAGAGATTTTTTTATTTGTCTATTATCATTAATGTGTAATAATCCTTTATAATAAGGGTAGTGTATTTTAATGTTCGTAAAGTTTTGACTCTCTGATAAATCTATTTTTATAGTGTTATTTTAATTTATTTAATTAATGTGTAATAATGTATAATCTGTAAAAATTCGTATTAAATTGTAAACGTTATTAATATTTTGGAAATGCTTTATAATTTCAAAATAATTCTATAGAAATGAAGGAGAATAGATATAATATAAGCTATGAATGCTGTTTTCATAGCTTTTTATAATTGTAAAACGAACATTATAAAAAAATGTTAACATTTCAAAAATAAATCATTGAAGTTTCAAAGATAATGTGGTATTATTTAGATATAAACAATATACAAATAAAGGAGACTTTTTATTTATGAAAAAGGTATTTTCGTTAATAGCAGTTGTTTTATCAGCAGCATTAATTATTGTTGGATGTTCTTCTAAATCATCTAACGGAAATTCATCTTCTAACAACTCTGGATTAAAAATCGGTGTTGTAACTGACGAAGGTGGAGCAAAAGATAAAAGTTTTAACCAAAGTAACGTTGAAACTGTAAAAGCTTGGGCAGAAAAAAATGGTGGAAAAGCACTTAACCCAATCGAAACTAAAAACCAAAGTGATATTGCAGCTAACTTACAAAACGCAGCAAAAGCTTCTGACGTAATTTCATTAGCTGGTTTCTACTTTGAAAAAGAATTACCAAAAGTTGCAGATTCATTTGCAGATAAAAAATTCATTTTCATCGATGGTGTAGTTCAAAACAAAAACGTTGCTTCTGTAACATTCTCTGAACACGAAGCTGGATACTTAGCTGGATATGCAGCAGCTTTACAATCAAAAACTGGTAAAGTTGGATACATTGGTGGAGCTAAAATTCCTGCAGTAGTTAAATTTGGTGTTGGATTCGTTCAAGGTGCTAAAGCAGCTAAAAAAGACATCAAAGTTGTTTACAACTACAGTGGTTCATTCAACGATACTAACAAAGGTAAAACTTTAGCAGCAACTATGTACGATGCTGGTGCTGACGTAATCTTCGTAGCAGCTGGTGGTACTGGAAGTGGATCTATCAAAGAAGCTCAAGAAAGAGCTACTAAAGATCTTAAAGAAAGCGGAGAAGTTAAACACTGGATCGTTGGTGTAGATAAAGACCAATATTCTGAAGGTGTATTCAAAGCTAAAGATAAAGACGGAAAAGATGTTGAAAAATCAGTTATCTTAACTTCAGCTGTTAAACGTATCGACGTAGCAGTTGCTAACATCTTAGACGCTATCAAAGCTAATAAATTTGAAGGTGGAACAGCTAAAGTCTTCACTATTAAAGAAGATGGTGTTGGACTTCCAGCAGAAAACCCTAACTTAAGCGATGATATCAAAGCTAAAATTAAAACAGTTGTTGAAGATCTTAAAGCTGGAAAAGCAACAGTTGCAGCTGATGCAGCTGGTGTAGCTGATAAAGCTAATATCGACGGAGAACTTTAATTTTAAAAAGTTTATAGTAAAAAGGCCTAGCAAATGCTAGGTCTTTTTTTGCGATAATTATTATTATATTTCTTAAACAGTATTAAAAAATTTATATTGTATTGATGGTTATTTAAGTTAGAAAAACAATATTATATTATATAATATTAAAACGAATACAGTATGGATTTTAATTAATTTACTATGTAGTGAACTAATATTAAACATAAATAAAAAAATACCTTAAAAAGCTATACTACTTTGCCAAAATATATTATAATATATAGTATGTAAGAATATATAAAAGAGAGGTAAAGATA
>CAUUCZ010000010.1:0-26115 GCA_963543895.1 uncultured Gemella sp.
CTGCCTAGATTTCTAGAGTGAATTTTCCTCATGCCCCGAACTTGACAAAGAGCCATTACTTACTACATTAAAGTAATATTACTTTTGTAATAGTTTATATTATTTTTGTTTACGTCTTCTTGCAGCCGCTGCTAATCCTAAGATCGCTAATCCTAATCCTGCTAATGCAGAATTGTTATCTGCGATACCAGTGTTTGGTAATACTTTTTCACCTGCTTTAGCTACTGGAGCTTTTGGTGCTTCTGGTTTAGCTGGTACTTCTGGTGTTGACGGTTTTTCAGGACGTGGTGTTGGAGTTTCCTTCTTAGGTGTTACTGTTACTGGTACTTCTACTTCAACAATTTCTCCTGTTGGTAGTTTCACCTTAACTTTAACACTTGGTTTTTGTCCTGCTGTTTCTGTTGTTGGGATTTTACCAACTTCAAGGATTTCAGCACCATTTGGTAACTCTACATGTTTCTTAACATCATCTTTTGTAATTGGAGTTCCAACTTCTACCACGATTGGTGTAGTTTTCACTGTTGGTCTTGGAGCTGGAGTTTCTTTTGGTGTTACTTTTACTGGTACTTCTAGTTCAATTACTTCTCCAGTTGGTAATTTAACCTTAACTTTAACACCTGTTTTATCTCCTGGTGTTTCTGTTGTTGGGATTTCTCCAACTTCAACAATTTCCCATCCTGATTCTTTAGGAATATTAACGTGTTTTTTAACATCATCCGGTGTAATTGTTGTTCCTTGAGGTACAACGATTGGTGTTACAGTTGGTGTAGCAATAACTGGTACTTCTACTTTGATTGTTTTACCATTTGGTAATTTAACTGTAACTGTTGCTGATGGTCTTACACCTGCAGGGAATGTTTCAGGAAGTTCTGGTTCTCCAACGATTTCCCATCCAGTTACTCCTGGAATATCGATGTGTTTTTCTACATCTTTTTTAGTTAATTTAGTTCTTTCTGGAACGATAATTGGTGTAACTTTTGGTTCTACCACATTAACTACTACAGGAACTCGAACAATTTCTTTACCATCTTTATCTTTAACAATTACTACAGCTTCTTTTTTACCTGGTTTAGAAGTGTCTACTGGTGTATCGTATTCGAATGTAGCTCCTTCTGGGTAATCAGATGGTGTAATATTATCTTTTGGATCTGGTTTGTCACCTTTCGGAACAAGTTGTTCTTTACCTTCCACTACTGTTACTGGTACTTTTACTGTTGTTTTGTATTCTTTACCATTTACAGTGTAAATAACTGGTACTTCTACTTCTCCAACTTTTCCTGGTGTTGAAGTTTTTGGTAATGTAACATTTGTTAAATCAACTTTAACTGTTGCTCCTTCAGGAAGTTTTTTCTTGAATTCTTCGTTGTTAATTGCATTTTCTGCATCTTTACCAACTTTATCTTTTAATTCTTTTTCTGAAAGATCTTTCGGTACAATAACTGAACCTGCTGTTGGTTTTGGTAATACTGTTACTGGAACTTTAACGTTTTCTTTGAATTTACCATTTTCGTAAGTTACTGGTACTTCTACTTCAACATCTTTATCCCCTGCTTTACCTACTGTAGATGGTACTTTTGTAGGATCTCCTACTGTTCCACCTTTACCTGGTGTAATACCTTTCTTGATATCTTCAGAATTTGGTGTGTCACCTTCAAATACTACTACTTCTGGTGGAGTTGAAGACACAACGTTTACTGGTACTTCAATCACTTTAGTGATTTTGTTTCCATCTTTATCTTTGTATTCAACTGTTACAGTTGCTGGTGTTTGTACACCTGTTTTATCTGTTCCAGGAGTTGTTTCAACATTTGTTACTGTAACTGTTACACCTTCTGGAAGTCCATCAAGTTTTTTAGCTGCTTCTTCTGCTTTTTCTTTAACAACTTTTGCTAATTCAGTCTTATCAGCATCTTTTGGCACTGTTACACCTTCTGGTTTAACTTTTGGTAATACTGTTACTGGTACTGTTACTTCTTCTTCTCCACCTTCTTTATAAGTTACTTTAGTTGTAACTTTAACATCTGGAGAACCTACTTTACCTTCTGTTGTAGGGATAGCTTTGTTGATATCTTCATCAGTTACAGGTGTTGTAGTTCCATCAGTATCAGGAGTGA
This sequence comes from uncultured Gemella sp., assembly GCA_963543895.1. Taxonomy (GTDB): domain Bacteria; phylum Bacillota; class Bacilli; order Staphylococcales; family Gemellaceae; genus Gemella. The sequence continues at coordinate 2,115 of CAUUCZ010000010.1, forward strand.
TTGCTTTGTTTACATCATCAGCTTTTGGTTTGTCACCTTCTACAACGTATACAGGTTTAACATCTGAACCTTTAACATTTACTGTTACTGGGATTGTAGTTGTGTAGTCTTTTCCATCAACTGTGTATGTTACTGGTACATTTACAGTTCCTGTGTTTGTTCCTTTTTCAGCTGTTACTTTAGCTAATACTTCTTCAGTTACATCACCTACAGTTACTGTTGCACCTTTTGGTAATTTGCTTGTAAAGTCTGTTGCTTTAATTGCTTCATCAGCTTTTGCTTTAGCTAATTCTTTCAGTTTGTCTGGAGTAGTATTCTTAACTACTGTTACATCAGCTTTTGCTACTGGTAATACTGTTACTGGTACTTTAACTGTTTCAGTTACTTTTCCATTATCGTAAGTTACTGGTACATCTACTGATACATCTGTAGATCCAGCTTTTCCAGTTGTTTCTGGTAATGTTGTTGGTTCCCCAACTGTTCCACCTTCGCCTGGTGTTACAGATTCTTTAACTTTATCTTTCTCAGGTGTTGTTCCTTCGAATACAACTACTGATTTAGGTGTTGAACTTACTACTTTAACTGGTACTTTAATTGTGTCTTCACCAACTACATTTCCTTTAGCATCTTTATATAATACTTTTACAGGAACTGTACCTTTGTCCCCATTTGAATCTGTTTCTGGTAATGTGTAAGTTTCTCTCTCATCTAGTGAAGCAGTAATTCCATCTGGTAAGTTTGTTAATTTACTTACAGCTTCAGTTGCTTTTTCTTTTACTGCATTTGTTAAAGCTGTTTCATCAGTATCTTTAAGTACTGTTACACCAGTTGGTGTTGCTTTTGGTAATACTTTCACTGGTACATTAACAGTTTCATCACCAGTTGGATATTTAACAGTTGCTTTAACAGTTAAATCAGTTGCTCCTACTTTAACTTTATCTGTAGGAACATCTTTATTGATGTCAGCTTCAGTTACAGGAGTTAAATCTCCACCTTTATCAGGTGTAATTGCTTCATTAACATCTGCTGGTTTTGGTTGATTTCCTTCCACTACATATACAGGTTTCACTTCTGAACCTTTAACGTTAACTGTTACTGGAATTTCTGATGTATACGTTGTTCCATCAGGAGATGTAAATGTTACTGGAACTTTTACAACTACTGGTTCACCTTTTTTATTTGCTATATCAGCTGGAAGTTCAGGAATTTCCCCTACAGTAACTGTATATCCTTCTGGTACTTTTGCAGGGAAGTCAGGAGTTTTAATTAACTCTTCTGCTTTAGCTTTTAAAGTATCCTTAACTTTATCTGGAGTAGATCCTTTTGGTACGTCAACTTCCCCTTGTGTTCTTGGAAGAACAGTAACTGGTACTGTTACATTTTCTGTAACTTCTGTTCCATCTACATTGTGAGTAACTGTTGTTGGAATTTTTAATCCTGATTCTCCAGCTTTTCCATTCGTTTTAAAGATATCAGTTGCTTTTGGTTCATTAGGAGTACCTTTTTTGCCATCAATTTCACTTGGCTCAACTTTTTCTTTAACACTTGCTGGTGTAATTTCATCACCTTCAAATACTACTACTGGTTTAGTCTTAGATTCAACAACGTTTACTTCGATATCAACTGTTGTTTCATAAGTTTTACCATCTACTGTATAAGTTACAGGTACTTTAACAACCCCACGTCCATCTTCAGCAACTTTCGTAATTGCGATATCATCTTTATTAACAAAAGTTGAGCCATTAGTGTCGCCTAATGCAGCTGTACCAGTAACATCTGTTAATAATTTTGTGAATTCTGGTGATTTAATTGCCTCTTGAGCTTTCGCATAAGCAATTGCTTTAAGTTGTTCATCAGTCGTATTAATTGGTACGGTAATGACTGAGTTAGTTTGTAAACTATTGATAAAGATTACTTTACCATATTTGTGGTTTGGATCATCTGAATCAGCCAAACCATTACGGTTAAATTCATTTACATAGTCTGGAGTTAATCCATGTGCAGTGTATGAGTACAGTCTATTACCCTCTGCATCTGTATCTCCGAATCCACTCTTAACTGTTACTTTAAAGTCAGCTGGCCCTACGAAGTTATCTGCAGCTGTAAATGGAATACTTGTTGTACGAGAGTTTGTCTCTGCAGCAGCCATACGATTTCCTGCTGGTACGTTATAAGTTAATTTTCCACCTTTTGAATTATCACTTGGATCATTTGGAACCCATTTAATCGTATTTGCCCAAACATTTCCTAACCAGTTTGATCCACCATTAGCATTATAGATTTTATCTTCTAATACTACACCTTTAGGAACTTCTACAGTCACTTCAACATTTGATGCAGAATAATAGTCAATATTCATTCCACCAGTGTTTTTAATTGTGATATCAAAGTTACCTTTTTGACCTTTTTCATAAATAGTGTCTTTTGTATAACCATATTCACCAGTTTTACCTTCTGAACGAACATTTGTTATTACTTCTGCTGCTGGAGCAGTTGCGATACCAATACCACCGATTAAGTAACCATCTTTAATATTGATGTTATTGTTATTAATTAAAGTATTTGTTCCTTGGCTTCCTGCTTCAATTAGCACTTTAATTTTTGTAGTTTCTGCTGGAATATCATAAATACGGTCTAAATGGTTCCATCCATTAGCAGCCAAAGCAGCTTGTTCAGTTGCTAAAGGACCATTTTTACCTTCAACTGGTTTAATTTCTTTACCAGTAAATGCATCTACTACTGTTAATTTAACTCTTTCTCCTGCAGATGTTGCTGTTGAACCTCCGTATGCAGCACTGTGAATTAAGTTAACGTTTAGACGAGAATTTCCGTTTACATCGAATTCTTTCGAAAGTGTTGTACCTTTACTTCCTAATTCAAGGTAGTAATCACGGTTTTTAACTTCACCAAATGCATTTGTTCTCATTACATCAATAGTAGGTGTTACTGAAGGAACAACTCCACTACCATTTACATAACTATTTTCACCTGATGTTTGATATTTTTTTAATTCTCCATCATTTGAATAGATTTTTGATTTTGGAACTTCACGTGTACTTGGTTGTCCATCTTTATCTGTAACATTTGTTACATCAAGAGGTTTAACCGCATTAACTTTTTCACCTTTTTCAATCTTCCAACCATTTAACATACCAGCTTCTGCATCAGCTTTTGTGATGGTTTTTTCTTGCCAGTTATATGTTGCACTACCGATTGGATCTTTTGCATCTGGAGCATTGTTTACTTTATTAGTAATGTCACGTCCACTTTCATATTGAGTCGCAATTGTTTCTGATTTTTTATCTGCATCAGTGAATGTTACTTTGTCTCCGAAACCTTCTTTTAAGCTTTCGAATACACCGTTTTTAGGGTTGTTACCGTAAGCAACATGATTTTCACTGACAGGAGCACCTAATTCAGTTTTCCCTACTAAATAGAATGCTAATAAATCACGTTCAGATTTAACTGCTTCTGCTTGTTGGCTCATTGCTTGAGCTGAACTTACATCCGCTGCATTTGCAGTTGTAATAACATTTTCTGCTTTTTGTTTAATATTTTTTAAAACATCAATTTTAAATTGATCTTTTTTATCCGCAGGTTGCGCTTCTTGTTTTGCTATTTCAGCTTGAATTTTATCAATATTTGCTTGTAATTCAGTTAAAGCAGCATCTCTTACACCTTTGTATTTAGTTGCTTCTTCTGCTGAGTTAGCTGCAGTTGTATCTACTGCTCTAAATCCACTTTCACCTTGTCCTGGAATGGCTTGTCCATTACGTGAATCTTGATTTTTATTTACTTTTTCTTCTTTTTTATCAGCTGCTGCTTTTGGCATACTTTCTAATACGAAAGCTCTGTTTTTTAATGCTACAGTTGCTTTATCAACTTCACCTTGTGTAGCTGTTTCACTAGCTTCTAGAGCTTGAGCATTAGCTAATTCTGCTTTTCCTTCTTCAATTGCTGAAGCTGTTTTTTCTGTAACAGTCGCTTTTGCGATTGCGTTTTGAACACGAGCGATTGCAGCACTTAGGTTCGCTTTGTTTGCTTTTGCTACTGTAGGTGCAGGTGTCTCTTCTTTAGCTGTTGCTGTCGCCGCTGGTGTTGCTGATTCATTAGCATTATTTACCGCAGTGTCATTACTAGCTAAAGCGTTACCTCCACCTAAGAATGCAAATCCAGCTGCCACTAATACTGACGCTGTTCCAACATTGAACTTTTTAATCCCGTATTGATTAACTTTTTCAAGTTGTTTTTGTTCATTCATTTTTTTATTGTTTTTACTATACATGTTAAACCTCCTTTAAAATTTATAGTTATAAACCTAATTTATAGAATTTACGTAAATAAGTAATTTCTATAAATAATATGAATAAAAATAAAAAATATTTTATGAATAAAGTAATTTAAGTAAACCACTTTATACTACCTTATATTATATTACAAATAGGCATTCTTTTCAATGAATAACTTATATATCCTTTACAAATTACGAAATTTTTTGAATTTTATTTTCTAAAGTTTCTTAAATATTTTAAAAACCAATTCTAAATACTATTCTTATTATATCTTAACCCTAGTTTATTAAATCTTAATTGTCTGTTTAGAGATTTTGAGTATTGAATATAAATAGTAATTTATTATTATATAAAATAGTTTCTTTATGTCGCTAATATATTTTCGAATTTCTCAAAACATTGAAAACTCTTATCAATAATAATTACTAACACAAATATACAAATAAGACCCAAAACTAAGTTTCCTTAATTTTGAGTCTTTATATTTTATACTAAAACTTTATCGTTTTCTTTTCTCTCTTTTGGAGATTGACGTACACTTACTTCGATTTTTCCTTTTTTGTTTAATTCACGTACTTTTAATACTGCCCATAGTTGAGCTGCGATAAATAGTGATGAATATAACCCAAAGATTAAACCAATAAGTAACGCTACGTTGAATGAGTAGATTGAACTACTTCCTAGTAATAACATAACTACTACTGTAATTATAACTGTTAATACTGTGTTGATAGAACGAGTTAATGTTTGTCGTAGTGATACGTCTACTAGTTTATAGATTTGTTCTTTAGATGTTAATACTTTTTCATGACGCATATGTTCACGAATTCGGTCAAATGTAACGATTGTATCGTTAATCGAGTAACCTACAATTGTTAGTACCGCTGCGATAAATGTAATATCTATTTCTAATCGTAACAAGCTCGCGATGAAAATAATAATACACACGTCATGCAGTAATGCGATAACACTCGTAAGTCCCATACGCCATTCGAATCTAAATGCTACATAGATAATAATACCTATAGAAGCATACATTAATGCAAATAATGCGTTTTTAGCTAATTCTTTACCAATTACTGGGGATACAACACTTAAGTTAGCATCTTTTTCATATTTTTTAGCAAAGTATTCTTTTATTTCTATTGATTTTTCTTGCCCAAAACTCTCTTTAGAGTGAATTGTTGCTTGTTTTTTATCTGGTGATAAAACTATTTTTTCGTCTTTTACTTTCAGATTGTTTAAATCTTCTTGAACTTTATCTACTGATAATTCAGTATTTGCAGCTACATCAATACGTGTACCACTAGAGAAATCAATTCCTAGGTTAAGTTTGTTCATTCCTAAAGAAATAGACCCCGCTATCATAATTGCAATACTTAATGCAAAGAATTTCTTCATATGTTTAGTAAAGCTTAACCATTCAAATTTTGTACTTAAATTAAGTGAGTTAATACCAAATTTAGTTTCATGAATACTCTTCTTACTAACACCGAAGTATCCTGGGTGGTTGTTAAAGATATTAGAGTTTACTAATAAGCTAAGTAATAATCTAGTACCAAATACAGCAGTTATAAAGCTGACAAGAATTGATAATAGCAACATTGTCGCGAATCCTTTAACACTACTAGTACCAAAGATAAATAGTACTACTGCCGCTATAACTGTTGTAAATTGCGAGTCGAAGATTGTCCATAACGACTGTTTAGCACCATCTAAGTATGCTTTTTTCAGTGGATATCCCGCACGTACTTCTTCTTTTATTCTTTCATACATGATGATATTAGCATCAACTGCCATACCAACCCCAAGAATTAAGGCTGCAATACCAGGAAGTGTTAATACCCCTGAAATCATATTGAAGAACACTATCGTGATATATACGTAAGCAACCATCATTACACTCGCTACAAATCCAGGTACACGATAAATAATTAACATAAATAAGCATATAATAGCTAAAGCTACAGCACCAGCATATACTGTTTGATGTAATGCATCGGCACCGAATTGAGCTCCTACTGAGTTAGAGTAAATTTCTGTTAATTTAACAGGTAAAGCTCCTGAATTTAATAAAGCTGCCATTTCTTTAGCTTCTTTTACAGTGAAGTTCCCTGTGATTTGAACATCTTTAGAGTTAATAGTTTGAGCAACTTGCGGTGCAGAAACATATTTAGGTTTTTCTTTAGCCGCTTCCGCTTTGAATGAATCTCCTTCATTGAAGTCCATCCAAATAACCATTAAGTTTTGACCTTGAGGACGTTTACTGATTTCTGAAGTAATATTGCCAAACTTATCAGCATCTTTTAATTTCAAGTTAACATCAGGTTTGTTGTTTTGATCAAATCCTTGAGATGCTCCGTTTTCTTCTAAATCAGAACCATCTAACAGTACTTTATCTTCAATATCACGAATAGTTAAGTTCGCTTGCGTTGATAATACTTTACGAGCTGTTTCTTGGTCTTTTACTCCTGCAAGTTCAACACGAATTCTGTTTCCTGATTCAACAGTAATAACAGGTTCACTTACCCCCAGTATGTTAATACGTCTACTAATAGTATCCGCAGTTGCTTTAACAGCTGCTTCATCTATAGTTTGACCTTCTTTAAGAGGTTCTACTTGGTATAGTACCTCAAATCCTCCTTGAAGATCCAGTCCAAGATTTACTTTTTCTGCATTAGTTTTAGATGTTAATCCTATTGAAGTAAGAATAATAACAACTAATGACAAGAAAGCAATAATTCTACTGAACTTTTTCTTATCATTTCTTCTTCCTCTCATGAAAGTTCTCCTTTATTTTATTTTTCATTGTACAATTTATAGTAATCAAATATAAAATTATTTATATGTAAATCGCTATATAGGTAATTAATACGCTACCTTCTAATTTATCAAATTTTCGCTAAGTTATCAAGTATTTATTTAATTTTTTTATAATAATCTTCTACATATTTAATAACAGAAAAATCATTATTATTTCCGATAACTTCATCACACATTTCCTGAATTTCTTCTTTAGCGTTATTAGGGCATACACTCCACCCTGCTACGTCAAACATTTCTTTGTCGTTAAAATTATCACCAAATACTACACAATCTTCGATTGGAGAATTATAATATTCAGCTAGTTTTTTAATCGCTGTTCCTTTATTACATCCTTTTGGCATAATATCAAAGAAATCAGTTGCTGAGAATGTTCCATCTACCTCTAGAACTTTACTTACCTCATTAAAGAAATTCACTACCTTATCATGATCTTTAGCAATCATCATAATTTTTTGACAATCTTCTTTATTCTTCTTGATTTCACTTATAATGTCATCATGAATATACATTGGCGTTTTCAGTTCCTCTGGCATATCCGCTTCAAGTTTCTTCATTCGTGCCATACTAAATGACAAGTGGTTACAATAAATATAATTTAATGTATACACGTGAAATTCTATCTCATCATCATTTAGTTCTTTAAACATGGTGTAAATTTTTTCAATTTCTTCTATTTTAAAACTCTTTTGATAAACTATTTCACCTGTTGATAGATTTCTAATTAAACTTCCATTATTAGAAATAACTACATCGTTCATCCCTAAGTTGTAATAATAATGCTTAACTGCAATGTCAGGTCTTCCCGTGGCAATTATAAATTTACTTCCTTTATCTTGCAGTTTTACTATTACATCTTTCGCATTTGGTGCAACTTCTTTTTTATCATTTAAAAAAGTTCCATCCATATCAGTAATAAACCATTTCATTAGTTATTTTTCTCCTTTGTGAAAACTAAAAATTTACTAATAACATAATTAGCAACAAGTACTACGAATTGAATAATAAATTTACTTAAATAGGCATTCATTCCTAAGTAAATGAATAATTCTACTCCAAATACTTCTATAACAAGCGTAGATAATCTAGCAGTAAAGAATTTACTAAGTTCATATAATACTTTCTTAAATCCTACAGCCTTCGAATTAAATACATACTTAGCATTAACAAAATATGCAAATAAAATCGATAATGTTATAGATATTAAATTCGCTGGTCTAACTTCCATCCCATAATAATACAATATAAAGTATGTAACAACATTTACTAATGTCGTACAAACTCCAAAGAATATGTAATTAACTATACTTTTGTATTTAGGTTCTTTGTAAAGATCCAGCATTTTCTTTATTAAATTTTTCATGCTATCCTCTTTATATTAAAATTTTGCCAACACTTAATTATATACCTATAAGCAGTTTTTTTCAAATTTTTACATGTGAAATTTAATATTAGTTAGAATTACTATATATTCTTTAGAAATTCAATCGCATATAATTTTTTCATTAAGTAAATGACAAAAAAGAGAGGTTGAAAACCTCTCTTCAATCTTTAAACTTTCACCTTTGGTATATAGGTAGTGAGACACCTTCTTTATTATTTAATATTTAAACAATTATAGGGTTTTGTATATCTAATATACTTATTTTAAATCACTTAGATATTCTTGAATTTTACTAACTATATTACTCCATAAATCTGGATATAATTCCTTAAGATTTGCTATTGTTTGATTTGACAATTGTGATGTATGCAAAGTCATTAATTTATGTGTACGAATATAGGATGTATCCCGTGTTAAATTAAGTAATGGATACACATTCTTATCTATTGAAATATCATATTCACTGTTAATATTCATCTTTACACTAATAGACGACAGCGGTAATACTGTAAAATCACAGGCCCCTTCGTTTTTTTCGGCTCTTATTAAAAGCACAGGTCTAGCCTTAAATTTTATATTTCCACTAACAATATCATAATATGGTAATCTAGATTTCTTTATACAACCTTCAAATTGTTGATTACTCATGGGTCATAACCTCTTCATCAAATTCTTCGAATTCATCAAGATATGAATCATATTGGTAATCATATATTCTAACTTTTTCTGCATCTAAACGAATATCATCTTTCGAGATGATTCTTTGTCCAGGTTCGCTATCACCCAAACCTATTCTACTATTTTTCCATGAAATCTCATCATGAGATAAATTTCTTAAATACCACGCATCATACTGTCCATATTTAGATATCGTGCTATTAATTATATATTTATCACGATCACATAAAATTAAATCACTATTTTGTGTTGAATTATAATTCTCATCGAAATAATATCTTAATTCTGGTAGAACTGGTCCATGAATCCAACCTTCAAACTCATTATCAAATAAAGGTTCTCCCGTCAAAGCATAACTTTCCCTTTGAGCAAAATACATTAATTTTTGTAGCTTTAGTTCTTGATTATCTAATTGAGAATTGGAAAAATTCTCATAAGAATAAATCATATATTGTGTTAATTGTTTTAGTCTATCCATTTTCCCTATCCTCCACATATAATCATTTACATCTTAATTATACTATATTAATTTTGGAATGTCACGGAAGAACCTTATAAATAAAGCACTTGTATTTTTTATGAACTAAACTTTACTTTTTAGAATACTTATAATTATAACTAAAAAAGACTCAAAAACTAATTCTACAAATATAATTTCGAGTCTTTTATTTTTAACTACAGTTTACTAAACAGTTTTACATCTGGATATTTATCGCTGAACCAGTTCATCGCGAAATCATTTTCGAATAAGAATACGTAGTTATCATATAAGTCTTTAACCAAGATACTTCTTGAACTTGACATGTTCTCATTAATTGATTCTTCATTTTCAATCCAACGAGTAGTTTTTTGTCCAATACGTTCCATTATTACTTCAGTATTGTATTCATTCTTCATACGATGCTCAAATACTTCGAATTGCAATTGACCAACTGCTCCTAAGATAATTTGGTTCGTATGTAATGTTTTATAGTATTGAATAGCTCCTTCTTGTACAAGTTGCTCAACACCTTTGTGGAAGTGTTTTTGTTTCAGTACGTTTTTCGCAGAAACTTTTACGAATATTTCTGGAGTGAATGAAGGAAGTGCTTCAAATTCAACTTTTTTATTTTGATAAAGCGTATCCCCGATTTGATAGTTTCCACTATCGTAAAGACCGATAATATCTCCTGCATAAGCCACATCTACAGTAGCTTTATCATCTGCCATAAAGTTAGTTGAACGAGAAATTTTTAATTTTTTCCCAGTTCTTGCTAAGTTTACATCCATACCACGATTAAACTCTCCTGAACACACACGTAAAAATGCAATTCTATCACGGTGTTTAGGGTCCATATTGGCTTGGATTTTGAAGATAAATCCTGAGAAGTCTTCACCTGTTGGTTGAATATCTTCTTCATTTACTCCACGACGACCTTTTGGTGTAGGTGCATTGTCCACGTAATAGTTTAAGAAACTTTCTACTCCAAATGATGATAATGCTGAACCAAAGAATACCGGTGTTTGTTCACCTTTTAGTTGTTTATCATAGTCGTAGTCAACACCCGCTTCAGTAATAAGAATCATATCTTCTACGCATTTTTGATACATAGTATCTTGAGCAAGTGGATTATCACCTACGATATTATACTCTTCATCTAATTCTACGAAATCACTATCTTCTTTAAACGGCTCGATGAAATGATTTTTTCTATCCATAATACCGAAGAAATTTTGTCCCATACCTACAGGCAGATTCATCGGATATGTTTCTATTTCTAATTTTTCTTCAATTTCCTCTAATAATTCTAATGGATCTTTAATTTCACGGTCAACTTTGTTGATAAATGTAAAGATTGGAATACCACGCATACGACATACTTTGAATAGTTTTAATGTCTGCGCCTCAATCCCCTTTGCTCCGTCAATTACCATCACAGCACTATCTACTGCCATAAGTGTACGATATGTATCCTCTGAGAAATCTTCGTGCCCTGGTGTATCTAGAATGTTGATAATTTTGTTATCATAATCAAGTTGCATTACTGATGAAGTTACAGAGATACCACGTTGTTTCTCAATATCCATCCAGTCACTTTTTGCATATTTTCCTGTCTTTTTACCTTTTACTGTTCCTGCTTCACGAATAGCTCCACCGAATAATAGTAATTTCTCCGTTAATGTTGTTTTACCAGCATCGGGGTGAGAGATAATCGCAAATGTTCTTCTTTTTTCTACTTGTTCTCTAATTTTTTCTACCACGTTATTTTCCTTTCAATTTTTTATTTAATATTAAATTTCTTTTTCGCTTCTTCTACTGCAACGATTGGATCTGAGTGCCAAACTTTTTTACCACCTTGAAGAATTTCATAATCTTCACGTCCTTTTGATGCTAAGATTACTACATCTCCAGGTTCAGAAAGTTCAATAATTCGTTTAACAGCATCAGTTCTAAACCATACTTTTTCATAATTTTTATGAGTCATACCTTTTTCAATTGATCCCATAAGAACTTCTACATCTTCATCGCGAGGGCTATCAGTTGTAATAACAACATAATCAGCTTCTGAGATAATTTCACCAATTAATGGCCCTTTAGAAATATCACGTCCACCGCCCATTCCAGTTACAAGAAGAGTTCTTTTCCCTTTTCTTATCTCACGAGTTGCTTCTAATAATTTTTCATATCCATCTGGAGTATGAGCAAAATCGCTTATTATGTCAATCGGCAAGTCATCACCTAAGATTTCCATTCGACCGTATAGAGCTCCAAGCTTAGGTAAAATATCAACTAACTGTTCAACACTATAACCTTTTACCCAAACAGCAATTAGAGCAGCAAGGACATTACTTACCATGAAGTCTCCAATATAATTAGTAGTACATTCAAATGTTCCTTCAGGAGATCTTAATGTAAAACTTGTTTTATAAACTTTATCCTCTTTATATTGCTTTATATTATAAGCATAAAAATCTGCTGTTTCATCAACTATTGAGTAATTTATTTCTTGTTGATATAAACATTTTGAAATGACTTTATAGTAACTATCGTCTTTATTCAAGACACCATATTTTGCATCTGATAAATTATTTCCTAATGTTGAAAATAATAAACTCTTATCGTAGGCATAAGTTTGCATGTCTCCATGGAAATCTAAATGTTCATGTGTTAAGTTCGTGAATATCGCAACATCGATATCTACGTTATAAATACGACCTAACGCCATCGCATGCGATGATGCTTCGAATGCTAAGTTTTTTATATTATCTCGACATAATTCACCTATTTGATTATGTAATGTTACTACATCAGGAGTAGTGTTACCGAAATATACAGGTTCCGCATCATTTTTCCCGAAACCATTCGTTCCTATATAGGCACTGCTTTCCCCTAAAGTTCTCAACATATTATGTACCAATGTTGATATACTAGTTTTACCATTTGTTCCGGTTACAGCAACAGTATGTACATCAGAACCTTCGTTAATTTTCTTAGCAATCATACTAGCAATTTTCTCGATTTCATGCTCTTTAATAACAATTACAGCACAGTTTTCTACATTATAATTTTCATAACGGCTCGCAATTACTAATGCTGCCCCTTGTTCAATTACCTTTTCTATATAATTATGACCATCTACCGTATATCCTCTTATAGCGACAAATACATCTCCTTCTCCCACTTTTCTAGAATCTTGAGATATATTATTTACACTTTCTGGTAAATTTCCATAAATAGTTTTTACTTTTATATTATCAATAATATCTAATATATTCATACTATCTACCTTTTTCTTATTTTCTAACTACTAAATTATACCATGCATGATACTAATACTCAACCAACAACGGTAATTATTTTAAGTAGGAATGACACAAATATTATTATTTTGTAGCAGTTGATTTGGTAGAGTTATCCAAGCGAAGTTTACTAGTTAGCTAAAAAGCTTTTATAAAGGCTATTTAGTAATAAAATAACAATGAATCTAATAGTTTTATTTAAACTTCTAAAAATTTTGAACTTTTGTTATATTCTTATTTTTTAATCATTCACTTTAGATAACGACATACTATTTCTGTTATATTGATAATTAATAAAAACTAGTGTAATATATATAAGAAATCATTATAAAAAGAAACTAAAAGGAGCTACAATGGAACACGAAATTATTTCAGAAATTTTGACACATATAGCTAATAACAACATTAATAAAATAACTTTTTCTAATATCCGCAATAAAGAATTAGAACTTGATAAAGTCATCGGAAAATTAGTTAGTATTAAAGAAAACATTAATCTACAGTTAGAATATAGATATAAAAGGATAATAAAACATACTAATCTAGTTACTACAGATTCTTCAAATATTGAAAATACAATTAAAGAACTTTTTGAATTAGCAAAAGATATAAATGTTGTAACCATTGATGAAAATATTAATATAAAAGTATCAAAAAAATTCAAAATAAGTGTAAATAGAAAGAAAACAGCTACTAAAACTATTTCATTTGAGCATAATAAGAAGAAAGATTATTTCTTAGATGAGAAACAAAAATATCCATTTTTAATTGAGCTCGGCATTCAAAATAAGGACGGTAAGGTTGTTAAAAGTAAATACAATAAATTTAAACAGATAAATAAATACCTTGAATTTATTAAACAAGCTACTACTCAATTAGATTCTAATAGACAGATTACAATTCTAGACTTTGGTAGTGGTAAAAGTTACCTAACATTTTCTACCTATTATTATTTAACTGAAGTTCTTAATATGAATGTGAAGATTATTGGAATAGATCTTAAAAAAGAAGTTATTGAACATTGTAACAATATAGCAGAGAAACTTAATTTTTCTAATCTTAGCTTTATTTATGGAGACGTTATCGACTACGAAAATAAAGATGAAATAGATATGGTTATAAGCCTTCATGCATGTAACACTGCGACTGACATAGCTATTCTAAAAGCTCTTGGTTGGAAGGCAAAAGTATTCTTCGCAGTTCCTTGTTGTCAAAAAGAAATAAACAGTCAACTTAATGACGAATTTCTTCCGTTTATGTTAAAACATGGAATAGTAAAAGAAAAATTCTCTACACTTCTTACGGATTCTGTACGTAGTGAAGTCTTAGAAGCTTTCGGATATAAATCTGATATCGTTGAGTTTATCTCTGCTGAAAACACACCTAAAAATCAACTTATCCGCGCTTATAAAACAACTAATAATGTCGATAAAGATAAATTGTCCAATATAGAAAAATTCACTTCATCTTTAAATGTGAAGATGTTCTTATTAGATGAAGTAAAAAAACTAATATAAAGAAAAAAGCACTAGCTCTCACATTCGAGCTAATGCTTTTTGTTATTTTAAAAATTATAGTTCGTTAAAGTCGTAAACTTTACCTTTTTGTCTATTCGGTAATACAGCCGCAATTACTAAGAAAAGTACTGCTGGTACTAACCATTCTAAACTTTGAGCTGCTAGAGGAAGTTTTGCGATTAGACTACTTAAAGCAGCTACTTTAAATGTGCTTCCTACTACAGAAAGTATAGAGATTAGTGTAACTACCGCCATTGTTAATTGCATTCCTAATTTAGATAATGCAATGTATTTATTTACAATAACTATTAATACTAATGCAATTGTGATTGGGTATAAGAATAATAGCATTGGTACTGAGAATTGGATAACACTTTGTAATCCAACGTTTGCGATAGCAAATCCTACAACTGTGAATAATGTAGCATACGTTTTGTATGAAAGTTGTGGGAATTTTTTGTTAAAGAATTCTGAAGTTGCCACGATTAATCCTACTGTTGTAGTGAAACATGTTAGAATTACCATGATTCCTAAGAACATACTTCCGAAGTTACCGAATAATTGACGTGCTGATTCAGATAGTACATATGCACCTTTGTTAACTTTAGCATTAGCAAGTACTTCTGCAGGCACTGCAAATTTGTTACCTAATAATCCTAATCCAACGTATAAGATACTGAATCCAATACCTGTTGCAATACCAGCGATCCATACACTTGATAAAAATTCTTTTTTATCTTTAAATCCTAATTGTTTTAAAGCGCTCATCGCAATAATACAGAATGCAACTGAAGCTAAAGCATCAAGTGTATTGTATCCTTCGATAAATCCTGTTCCAAACGCTAAACTACTAGTAGCATAAGTTTTAGCAGCTTCTCCTGTTGAGTTAAATTTAGAAACTCCTAAGATTACTAAAATTACGATTAATAAAGCGAAGATAGGTGTTAAAACTTTACCTACACTATTTAAAATCTTAGTTGGATTAACCGCTAATAAGAACGCACATACAAAATAAATAATTGTAAAAATTAATAACCATGGTAAACTACTTCCAGCAACAACTGGGGCTACTCCAATATCAAATGCAGTTGCTGCAGTTCTTGGAATCGCAAAAAGTGGTCCAATTGATAAATAAAGTAAAACTAAGTACGCTGTTGAGAATAATGGTGAAATCTTTTCATCCATCTCTGCTCCATAACCATTTGGATTAAGCGCTCCTACAATAAGTGTAACGATAGCTATACCTACTCCTGAAACAACAAATCCTAAAATTGCTGGCCAAAAGTTACCTCCTGCACTTACTCCTAGCGCTGGTGGAAAGATTAAGTTTCCAGCACCAAAAAAGATACCAAATAATAACAATCCGGTTAATAAACCTTTTTTCATATATAATATTTCCTTTCTTAATTTATATAGTACATCTATAATACTATATCTATCATAAAAAGGCAATTTTTTTGAAAATATTTTAGATTTTTTTTATTTTTTTAAGTGTTATCAGATAATTTATAAAATAAAAAAGAAAACGAATTCAATTTTATTCTTGAATTCGTTTATCATTATTATACATGTAACCACAGTAATTGTATTACGAATAATATAGCAAAGATATACATTAATGGGTGAATATCTTTCCATTGTTTTTTTGATAATTTTAATACTACATAAAAGATAAATCCAAATGCAATACCATCATTAATTGAACCAGTAAGTGGAATACCAACAATTGTTACGAATGCTGGGAATGCCTCTGTGATATCAGACCAATCAATTTTAGCAATACTTTCCATCATGAATGATCCGATGATGATTAACGCTGGTGATGTAATTGCTGGTACTGAAGCTAAGCTACTTGCAAGTGGGAATAAGAAAATTGAAATTACAACTAAGATACTTGTTGTTAAAGCTGTAAGACCTGTACGTCCTCCGTTAGCAACCCCTGCAGAAGATTCAATATAAGCTGACGTTGGTGTAGTTCCAAATAAAGATCCTGCTAGTGAAGCAAATGAGTCAGCTAATAAAGCTTCTTTTGCTCTTTCCATTTTTCCATTTTTTACTAATCCTGCTTGCGAAGTTACGGCAACCATTGTACCTGTTGTATCAAATAATGTTACCATTAAGAATGTGAATACTATTCCGTATAATCCTAATTGTAAGGCATTAATACTTTCACTAACTGGATTATATAGTAAGCTTAAATCCATGTGAGGAATACCAAAGACTTTTTCAACCTTTAGCATTCCTGTAAAGTATGAAATAATAGCAACTACAGCCATTCCAATGAAAATAGCTCCTTTTACTTCTAAAGCTAATAGGACAAGGATAATAAAGATACCTAAGATTGTCATATAAGCTACAGGATTTTTTAAATCTCCCAATGAAAGAATTGTATGTGGATTTGCTACAATAAGAGCAGAGTTTTTAAGCCCCAAAAATGCTATAAATAATCCAATTGCTGCTGAAATCCCATATTTTAAATTATTAGGAATTGAATCAATTAAACTTTCTCGGAATTTTGTTGCTGATAAAATTACAAAAATAACAGCTCCTAAAAAACACGTTGCTAATAAAGTTTTATAGTTATAACCTGATGTAGCAGCTAGTGTTGCAAAATATGAGTTTATCCCCATACCTGGTGCAACTACTATAGGATAGTTTGCTGCTAATGCCATAATTAAAGTACCGACTAAAATTGCGATTATTGTCGCTGTAAATACTCTATCTAATGGAATACCTGCTGCTGATAAAACAGCTGGATTTACTACTAAAATATAACTCATAGAGAAAAATGTAATCAAACCAGAAACTACTTCAGTTCTAGTATTAGTATTATTCTCTTTTAATTTAAAAAGACGTTCTAACATAAATAGAAAATTCTCCTTAGTTTTTATTAATGCCGAAGCACATAAATAATAATAAATCTTTTAAAAATAAAAGTCAAGAGTTTTTTTATCAGAAAGTTCATATTTTATTGTTGTTTCTATACTTATACCCTTCCAACTAACGGAATTATCCTTTTAAATATTTCTGTTTTAATTTGTTTACATAAAGATAATCAATTAAATCCGAACTTTAAATTTTTATATTTTCTTAATAATTCGAATTTAAAAAATAAAAATTCTTTAAACATTATACTCTCACAACTAAGTATAATCATTTAAAGAACTTTCTTTATTATTCTTTATCCTCTGGAATAACTCCCATTAATTTTAGCAATTTATCCCATTCAAAAAGCATCTGCAAAGCATATAGTGCTAAAAATATATAAACCATCTTTGTAATTGGAAAATCATGATAATCTAAAAAGAAAAATCTTAGAAAAATTACGAATAATAGTGAAACAGAAGCTATCTTAAAATGTTTTTCTCCTGATACTTTAACATTCAAAAATATAATAACTATAGGAAATAAACTCCATCTTGCTAAATTTTCTAGTATATCCATAATACTACCTCCACATAATATAATTCGCATCCTTCATTAATAACACCTCTAACTAGCTCCTATTATATCAAAGAGTTAACACAAAGTAAAACGTTTACATTTATGATATGTATATTTAGCTCAGTATAAAATAATATCACTAGAGAATCTTTTAAATTCCTTAGTGATATTTTCTATATTATAATATTTTTGAGAAAAATTCTTTTGTTCTTTCTTCTTTTGGATTATCGAATATTTCCGATGGAGTTCCTTCTTCTAATACTACTCCTCCATCCATAAATATTACTTTATCAGCAACTTCTTTTGCGAAATTCATTTCGTGAGTAACTATTAGCATAGTTAATCCTTCTTCTGATAATTCTTTTATAACATCTAGTACTTCTTTTACCATCTCTGGATCAAGAGCACTTGTTGGTTCATCAAATAGCAACACTTCTGGTGAATTAGCTAAGGCACGTGCGATTGCTACACGTTGCTTTTGTCCTCCTGAAAGACTATTTGGATAAACATCTTTTTTATCTTCTAGTCCTACACGTTTTAGCAACTCAATTGCCTTTTTCTCAATATTTTCAGTAGTGTCATCACCAAACGTTTTGGGAGCAAGTGTAATATTTTCTAATACACTCATATTTGGGAATAAGTTAAAGTTTTGGAATACCATTCCAACTTTTTTTCTATATTTATTGATATTTTGTTTAGTAATATCTTCACCGTTGTATAAAATCTGTCCACTTGTAGGTGTTTCTAATAAGTTCACACAACGTAATGCTGTGCTCTTTCCACTACCACTTGAACCTAGAATTACGATTTTCTCCCCTTTTTCAACACTGATGTTTACACCTTTTAATACTTCTAATTTCCCGAATTTCTTATGTAAATCTTTTATTTCTAATAACAATTTCTTCACCTACTTCGTTAATTTTTTCTCTAAACGTTTTACCAATAGTGATAATATTGATGTAATTATAAAATATATTGCAGCAGCTACTAAGTATGGACCAAACGTTTGATATGTAGCATTTTTTACAGTGTTTGCTGTAAACATGATATCCGCTACTCCTACAAAGTAAACTATTGAAGATTCTTTTACTAGTGAAATAAACTCATTACCTAGGGCTGGTAAACTGTTTTTTAATGCCTGTGGTAAAATAATTAATTTCATAGTTTGGAAGTAACTAAGTCCTAAAGAACGTCCTGCTTCCATTTGTCCTTTATCAATTGCTAAAATTCCTGAACGGAATATTTCACTAACATATGCACCAGAGTTAATTGAAAGAGCAATTATCGCTGACATAAATGGTGTGAATGAAATACCAATTTCAGGTAATGCAAAATAGATAATCATAATTTGCACTAGTATTGGTGTATTTCTAATTATTTCTACATATACTGCTGCTATTACATTAAGTACTTTAAAAGTACTAATTTTTGCTAAACATACTACAATTCCAAGTATTAATCCTACTAGTAAAGCTATAAGTGAAACTTTTAAAGTTGTTATCGTAGCTTCTAAATACGTCATGTAATAATTTGGAAGAAAATCAAACATTCTATTTTATACCTCTCTTTTATTCGCTTTGTGCAGCAACTTTAGCATATTTATCAAGCTCTTTTTCAAATGCTTTTTGATCTTGAATTTCTTTAATTACTGCGTTAACTTGTTCTAATAATTCTTTGTTACTATCATTTTTTCCTTTTTTAAAAGCAATTGCCATACCTGTTGCTTCTGGATCATTATCTGCTGTAAATGTACTAATTTTAATATCAGTATATTTGTTCATTGCGATTTTTGCAACGTCATCTGGAATTAATACTACATCAATTTTTTTGTTCTTAAGATCTTGTAATAAGCTTGGTACGTCAGTTAAAGCTTGGATATTTTTATCATCCATTTTTAGTTGTTCTTTAGCATAAGTTTCATAAGTTGAACCTTTTTGAACACCAATTTTTTTGTTTTTAAGATCAGCTACTGATTTGATTTCTTCACTATCTTTATTTACTACGAAAATACCTTTACTTGTGTAATAAACATCTGAGAAATCAACTGCTTTTTTTCTTTCTTCTGTTGGGTTAACTCCAGAGATTACCATATCAACTTTGTTAGCATTTAATGCTGCGATTAGTGAATCGAATGCCATTTGTTGAATTTCAACTTGAACACCTAATTTTTTAGCAACTTGCTCTGCTAAGTAAATATCAGCACCAACAACTTTTTTATTACCATTTTCTGTTGTTAAAAACTCATACGGTGGATAGTCAGGTGATACTCCTAATACTATTTTATTTTTCTCTTTAACTTCTTGTAATTTGTTTTTAGTACTGCTACTTGAACATGCTGTTAATGTGACTACTGTAATAATTGATGTAATGAATAATAATAATTTTTTCATTGTCTTGTCTCCTTTTTTCTTTATTATATTATATTTTTTAGAAAAGAACTAATTATAAATAAAAAAAACTCCTTGTAACTAGTTATCCTAGCCACAAAGAGACGAATTTTCGCGGTGCCACTCTTTTTGATATACTAAATCTAAGAAATATACAGTCCATGGTCTGTATATAAAGGCCCGATATAAATAAAAAAGTCTTTTTATAATTTCCTAAGAAACTATAAAAAGACGAAATCAATTCCGCGTTGCCACTTTTCTTGGTATTTAGCATACCCACTCAATCTCTTTAAGGCAGAGTTACCAATTATTTTATAATTGCCTAAAAAGTGCGTTCATCTAGAAAAATTACTAACCTCACACCAACGTTAGCTCGCTAAAAATTTTTTACCAAATTACTATTCTTTTCTAAGGTTTTGTTTTATTGTTAATTATTTTACACCCTATGTATATTCTTGTCAAGTAAAAAATTAGTATTTTTTAATTTTCACTCATTTCATTGAGTTCTTTTCTCAGTTTCTTAATATTATTTATTTATTAAATTATATAATGTTTTAACATGTATACCTGTTGCACCTTTTGGTAAGTACCCTTCTGGTTTAGATAGATATGCTGTTCCTGCTATATCTAGGCGAATCCATGGTGTATTATTAGCCACAAAATTTTCTTTAAGTTTGCCAATAGCCAGATAAACAATCCATTCATAAACATTTTGAGCATAATCACCTAAACGCTCTAAATGCAATAAAATTTGTAAGTGTTGTTTCTCAGTTTCAATCTATTTCACATATTCACACAAATAAGAAATAAGTTTGTCCTTACTATCTTCATAGATACTATTGTTTTTGTTATCTAAATTAGAATTGCAATCGCCTGGTTTAGATTTGTGTCTCGACAAGATCCAAAGGTTATAATCAAAAGCTCCTCTAAAGCAAGAAATAACTGTCGAATTAATTCTGCTAATGTTTTAATAGGTAACAACTCTAATAAAGTAAGAACAGACTGAGTAATTATTAATTCATTTAGAACTCCACCGAATACATAATAAGGATTTTCCTGCCTTCACGGTTCACTAAAAAATATTATCTCAATGAAAAATTTAAAACGAACAAATCTTGATTTTTAATCCCAAGATTTGTTCGTTTTAATATAAATTAAATATCTTCCTTTATCATTTTATCAACCAAAAGAAAGCTTCCTTTAATTTATTACTACCGTCTTCTAATATAATTCTGCCATGAGAGAAGATAATTTTATCCGCCCTCCAATTTTCAATTATACTATAACTTTTAATAGCTTTTTTCTTAAAAAGAAAAGACAATCGTAAATCTCTAGGCGTTCGTGATTTAGGATATTGATTATCTCCGACTTTAAATAAAAATTTATAAAAAAAGGGGAGATTATTTACTTCAATATTTTCTATTAAATCCGTTAATATTAATGTCGAACTTTCTTTATGAAAAAAAGCAATTTCTTCCATTACTACACTCCCCTTAAAGGGAGTATATAGTATTTCTTCTGACCAAACAGGCCGATAATTAGAAGTAAATGATATGAAGTTTTCCTTTTTTTCCACGTTTAGTTTATCACTCACTCCTTTTGCTAACCAGATTTCTGCTTTGGGATAGTGTTTGTACCAATCTAAAATGTAGCTATAGTGATATTTGTTAGGCGCTACAATATAAGCTATCTCGCCTAGCCCCTTTATTTTATCATCTAATTCCCTGTTAAATGCAATTGGAGAATGTATCCACAACTTATTATTGGACAGCCTCACTATTGTCATTCTTGTTGTAAAAGGAATTTTAAAAACTTTAAAATTCATATGTATTTCTGTTCCATCTACAATCCAAATATTTTTGTCAAGTTGTTTCAATTCATTAATCGGAGAATATAATTTCAATAATCCTTTCATAGATACCTCCTTCTAAACAACTATTCAAATAGCTGTTGAATAAATTTTAAATCTTTGAATTTCTTTACTGCATTATAGAAATAATAAAGTTTTCCATTTTAAAATTCTAAATATTAAAACCTCTCCTTTAAATTACTTTGTTCATCAAAGTATATTAGTAAAAAATTATATTCAAAGTACATTCTACGATACTTTAAAAGGAACATTTTATACCCTTGAACTTTTAATATCTTATTTATTTATTAAATTATATAATGTTTTAACATGCACTCCTGTAGCACCTTTTGGAAGGTATTTTTCCGCTTTTGATAGGTATGCAGTTCCAGCTATATCTAAGTGCACCCATGGAACATCATTTGCTACGAAGTTTTCGATGAATAATCCAGCAGTAATAGTTCCACCAAGTCTTCCACCTGTATTTTTCACATCAGCAACAGAAGATTTATTTAATTCTCTGAAGCTATCATCAGCTGGTAGTTGCCATACTCTTTCTCCCGCTTCTTTCGCAGCTTTACTTAATTCATTAAAGAATTCTTGGTTATTCGTTACTGCTCCAGTATAGAATTCTGCTAACGCCACTAAACATGCTCCTGTTAATGTCGCTAAATCAATTACTTTACTAACTTTTAATTTTTCAGTAGCGTAGTATACTGAATCTGCTAAAGTGATACGTCCTTCTGCATCTGTATTTAGTACTTCTACAGTTTTTCCTGAAAGTGTTGAGATTACATCACCTGGTTTATAAGAACCACCAGCTATCATGTTTTCACATGCACCAACAACTGCAATTACATTAGTTTTTAATTTTCTAGTCGCAACCAGTTTCATTGTTCCAATTACAGTTCCTGCACCACCCATGTCACAGTGCATAATATCCATGCTATTAGCTGTAGGTTTAATTGAGTAACCACCTGAATCATAAGTTACACCTTTACCTACTAATCCAACTACTTCGCTTTCCTCTGGATTATTTAAGTATTTCATTACGATAAATCTTGGTTTTCTATCTGATCCACGACCTACGGCCAATAAACCTTTTAATCCTAGCTCTTCACATTGTTTTTCATCATATACTTCTACTTCAACACCTAATGCTGATAGTTCCTTACTAGCAATATTAGCAAGAGTTTCTGGATATAAATATTCTGCTCTTTCATTTACTAAATCACGTGAGAAGAAAACTCCACTCATAATATCACGAGCTTCATTTATTACCTCTTCTAAATTATCTAATTTCTCTTCTGTCGATATATTTATTGTAATCTCTGGAAGTTCTTTTCTATCTGATTTATACTTATCAAATTTATATGTTGCGTGTAATGCACCTTCCACTGCAGCATTTACTAGTTTTTCAGTTGGTACGCTGTCAACTTTTGGTAAAGTCACATAAACTTCGTATTCCTTATTACTTATTAAAGATTTTGATAATTTGAAAAATACTTCACGTACTTTATCTTCTACTAAATCTTCTTTTTTTCCAAATCCTAAAAGTATTTCCTTTTCTCCATCGAATGGAAGATTAGCATATACTTCATTAAGTTTTCCAGAGAATAATTCTCTTTCTTTTGTATATTCTAATAATTTACTTTCGTATGTTTCATTTTCAAATATTGGTGTTACTTTTACACCTACTTGTTTATTAGTAAAAAATTTCATAATTTTCACCTCGTACTTTGTACGCCCTTCTTATCTTATATTTTCTAAAATTTGTTTGGCTACTTCTTTAGCTTCTAATACTGTATTTTCAAGAGTTGTACCTTTTTTGGACTTCCCTATAATAA
>CAUUCZ010000011.1:0-25970 GCA_963543895.1 uncultured Gemella sp.
TATATGCATGGTGCTTTGCTATTGATGAAGGTAACAAGGTGCGTGTGCGTATACGCTCTAAAGGCCCTGCAATTAATACTCTTGCTGAAAAATATGCAGGTGGGGGTCATCCGTTAGCGAGTGGAGCAACGGTGAAAAATTGGGAAGAATTAGATGATTTACTAGATGATATGGCTCAAGTAGTGTCAGAATATCTTAGAGAAAATAATATCAAAATAGAAAATTAATATTATATTTTCAGAATTTTTTCTAAAATATTTTTAATAATTTTTCTTGACAAGTCTAATGGTATAGTGATATACTTATTAGAAATTAATAGTAACCAATACTCGTATAAGTAATAGGTGGAATATTTTAAGAGAGTACCGTTAGCTGAGAAGGTATATTATAAAATCTATGAAAATGGTTCGAGTGGTTAATAAGGTAAACATAAAATGTAAACTTTGTTCGGCGATCCACGTTATAGGATAGACTATGTTAGTAGTTGCAATAAGTAAAATATAAGGTGGTACCGCGTATAACGCCCTTATTCTGAAATTCAGAGTAAGGGTGTTTTTTTATTTTCAAAAAGAGAAAGGAGAAAGACATGATTGAATTAAAAAAAGTTAATAAGATTTATAATAATAAAGTTCATGCTCTAAAAGATATTAATTTAAAAGTTGAAAAAGGTGATATTTATGGAATAATCGGTTATTCTGGAGCTGGTAAAAGTACGTTAGTAAGGCTGTTAAACGGACTTGAAGTAGCGACAGATGGCGAGGTTATTATCGATGGTGATGACTTCAATAAAATAACTGAAGAACAACGTCGTTTAAAACGACAAAGAATAGGGATGATTTTCCAACATTTTAACCTATTATGGAGTAGAACTGTTGCAGAAAATATTGCATTCCCATTAGAGATTCTAGGGAAATCAAAAACTGAAATTAAAGAAAGAGTGGAAGAATTAGCTAAATTAGTAGGTTTAGAAGATAGATTAAATGCCTATCCATCTCAACTTTCAGGTGGTCAAAAACAAAGGGTAGGTATTGCACGTGCATTAGCCGGAAATCCATCAATCTTACTTTGTGATGAGGCTACGAGTGCTCTTGATCCAGAAACAACTGCAGAGGTATTAAATTTAATTAAAGAAATTCACAGTAAAACTAATATTACAGTTGTTCTTATTACTCATGAAATGAACGTAATTAAAACAATTTGTACTAAGGTTGCTGTTATAGATGGTGGAACAATTGCAGAGGATGGATTAGTTTCAGAAGTATTCTATCACCCAACTCAAGAAGTTACTAAGAAATTCTTAGCTCAAACTTCATTCGCTTCAGAGTTTGAAGAGAGAAAAAATATTGAAGAGTGGAAAAAAGTATTTACTGAAGGAGTTATTATTAAATTTACTTTTGATAATAATACATCGAAAAAACCAATTCTTAGTACTTTAGTAAGAGAAATCGATTTTGACTTTACAATAATTAATGGACATATTGATAAAACTGCAGATGCCAATATTGGTACACTGTTTGTTCAGTTAATTGGAACTAAAGAAAATACAGATAAAGCAATATCTAGATTAAATGAACTAGGTATTTTAACGGAGGTGTTATAATGTTTGATTTTTCAAGAGTTAATTGGGATAAAGTACAAGATAAAACAATAGAAACACTTATTATGACTTTTGAGTCGCTTATTGCAGTGTTTGTAGTTGGTTTATTTTTAGGGTTATTATTATACTTAACATCTAATAGTAAGAGTGCATTTGGGCGTGGATTTTATGCTGTTGTTACTGCAATAGTTAATATTTTCCGTGCGATTCCATTTATTATCTTAATTGTATTATTAATTCCGTTTACTAAGTTTTTAATTGGTACAATTATTGGTGTTCAAGCAGCAATTCCTGCACTTATTATTTCAGCAGCACCATTCTACGCTCGTTTAGTAGAAATTGGTCTTCGCGAAGTAGATAAAGGTGTAATCGAGGCAGCTCGTGCAATGGGAGCTAAAAATTCAACTATTATTTTGAAAGTTTTAATTCCAGAGAGTTTACCAGCAATAATTTCAGGACTAACAGTTACAGCAATTGCTTTAGTTGGATCAACAGCTATGGCAGGTGTTATCGGTGCTGGAGGATTAGGTAACTTAGCATACTTAGACGGATTCCAACGAAATAACAGTACATTAACATTTGTTGCAACAGTGTTAATCTTAATTATCGTATTTGCTGTGCAAATTCTTGGTGATACAATTGTTAAGAAAGTTGATAAAAGATAAATATGAAGAACAAGGTAGCATAGCTATCTTGTTTTTTTGTAAAAAAATTATAAACAAATAATGAACGATTTTATAAATTATTATGCATGAAAATTATAAAATATTAATGTTTTACGAATAATTGACACCAAAATAGGTTAAAAAAACTTGAAAATGTGGTAAAATAATAAAGACTGTTTAAAACAAGAAATTTATAAAATAAAAAGATAAGGAGTTAAATTTATGGTTATTCAATGGTTTCCAGGTCACATGGCCAAGGCAACAAGAGAAGTTAAAGAAAAGCTAAAACTAGTTGATATAGTTTTCGAATTAGTAGATGCACGTTGCCCGCTTTCTTCACATAATATGTACTTAGATGAAGTTGTTAAAGATAAGAAGAAAATAATTATATTTAATAAAATTGATTTATGTGATAGAGCTGAGACAGCAAAGTGGAAAAGTTATTTTGAAAATAAAGGATATACAGTAGTTTATACTGATGCGAAAAATAGTAATAACTTGAATAAAGTAATAGATAAAGCTAAAGAAGAACTTGCAGAAAAAATTGCACGTCAAGTAGCTAAAGGAATTAAACCAAGAGCAATTAGATCCATGGTAATAGGTGTTCCAAACGTTGGAAAATCGACATTTATCAATAAACTTATTAAGAAAAATGTCGCTAATACAGCCAATAAACCTGGTGTTACGAAAAAACAACAGTGGTTAAAATTAAATAAAGATATAGAATTATTAGATACACCAGGTATACTTATGCCTAAGTTCGATAATCAAGAAATTGGTAAAAAATTAAGTCTGATTGGTTCTATAAAGGATGATATTACACCACTTGATGATGTAAGTTTATATTTAATAGAGTTATTAAAACATAATTATTTAGACAATTTAAATAATCTTTATAAAATAAACGTGACAAGTGAAGATGAAAATGTGTTTATTATGGAAAAAGTAGCTGAAAAGAGATTTAAAAAAATCGGTGGAGATTATGATTATGATTCAACTATAAAGCTATTAATCCAAGATTTTAGAACACAAAAATTTGGACTTATTACATTAGATAATTATAGTGATTTATTAGAAAATGAGGAACAAAATGAAAATTAGTGAGGTAAAAGAACTCTTAAATCAAGATAATATTTCCGAAGAAATACTAAATGAGTTAAAAAAAGATGAGAGAAGTGGAGTTCAGAAATTACTTATAAGCTATGCTAAAAAGCAAGAAAAAAAACTTTTTTATAAAAAAGAGTATGAAAAAAAATCATTTTACGAAAATAAATGTTATAATAATGGGTGTAAGTATATTTGCGGAATAGATGAAGTAGGAAGAGGACCGCTTGCTGGACCAGTAGTTGCTGCAGCGGTAATTTTAAAACAAGATAGCTATTTCGAAGGATTAAATGACTCAAAAAAATTATCAGAGAAAAAACGTGAAGATTTATATGAACAGATAAAAAAAGAAGCTGCGGCATATGCAATTTGTGAAGTAGATAATATTGAGATAGAAAAATATAACATTTATAATGCTGCACGTATTGCTATGCAAAGAGCGGTAGAGAAATTGGATGTAAAGCCAGATTTTTTACTTATAGATGCTATGCCATTTGAAAATTATCCGATTCCTAATTTTAGTATGGTTAAGGGTGATGAGAAGAGTGTGTCTATAGCAGCTGCTTCAGTAATAGCAAAAGTATATCGTGATAATTTAATGAAAGAATATGCAAAGAAATATCCACATTATGATTTTGAAAACAATGCAGGATATGGAACAAAAAAACATTTAGAAGGTTTAAAAGAACATGGGATAACACCAATCCATAGAAGAGACTTTGAACCTATAAAATCGATGATACAAGGAGGAAAACATGAGCAATAATAGTGGTATTAGTATTTCAAAAAATATACAAAAGAATAATAACAGTAAAAAAAATAATACTCAAATAAAGAAGAAAAATAATAGTCGCTCTAATAATAAAATAGTAGCAAAAGAACAAACTAATAGTTCAAAACAAGTCGTTAAGAAGATTAATAATGTGAACAAGGATAAATCTCAAGCAAATAAATCTAAGAAATTAGCAAAAATTCGTATTACTCCATTAGGAGGGGTGGAAGAAGTAGCTAAAAATATGTACATGGTTGAGATTGGAGATGAGATCTTTGTTCTTGATGCAGGATTAATGTTCCCTGAAATAGAAATGATTGGGATCGATGCTGTTATACCTGATATAAGTTACTTAGTACGTAATAAACAAAAGATTAAAGGGATTTTCTTATCTAATGGACATGTAAGTTCTATGGGTGCTGTACCATATATTATAGATAAATTAAAATGCCCAGTTTATGGTTCTAAATTAACAATAGATTTATTAAAGAATCATCTTAAACAACTAGGTATTAAAAGAAGAATCAAGTTTTATTATGTAAAAGATAATAATAAGTATGATTTTAATAATGCTAGTATTACATTCTTTAAGACTACATATTCAATGCCGGATTCTTTAGGTATTTGTATTGAAACAAGTCAAGGAAATATTGTTTATACTGGTGAGTTTAAATTTGACCAATCAGTAAGTAAAGAATATAAATCTGATATTGTGAAGATTAGTACTTTAGGTCAAAAAGGTGTTCTAGCTTTATTAAGTGATTCAAGCAATGCTAATGTTAAAGGATATAACGTTCCTGAAAATGAAGCAGCAGAACAAATTGATAATGCATTTTATCAAGCAAACAAGCGCATTATTGTAACTTGCTATGCTTCTAACTTCTTAACAATTTCTCATATTGTAAGAGCAGCATTAGCTCAAAATAGAAAGATTTTACTTCTAGGGCAAGCTATTGAAGCGTCTATCAATACTGCTAGAAATATGAATTATTTACAAATCGAAGATAGTAATTTAATTTCAGTTGATGAACTAAAAGACTATCCTCAAAATGAAGTATGTATTCTTTCTTCAGGTGATCAAGGGGAACCAATAGAGGCTATGAAGAATATTGCTGAGAAGAAAATTGATGGAATTCAAATTGAATCTGGTGATACAATCATGATCGCGGCTACTCCTTCACCTAATATGGAAGTAATGTTATTCCAAACTCTAAACTTATTAGTTAAACTTGGGGCAAACGTAGTAACAGCTTCTAAACGTCTTCACGCAGCTAGTCATGCAACAAAAGAAGAGTTGAAAATGATGTTAAACATGCTTATGCCAAAACACTTTATTCCAGTTCAAGGAGAATTTAGAAATCTTCGTAAACATGCTGAAATTGCAAGTGAAACTGGTGTTGTCACTGAAAACATACATATTTTATCTAAAGGAACAACTTTAGAATTAAGCGGAAATAAATCTAAGACACTACAAAACAATGTTCCAGTAGGTAATGTATTAGTCGATGGACGTGGTATCGGTGACGTTGAGGATAGTGTATTAAAAGATAGAAAACTTTTATCAAATGATGGTATCTTTGTAGCTTCTTATGCTATTAGCAGAAAAGAGAAAACTTTAGTTGGAAGACCAGTAATTCAAACAAAAGGATTCGTTTATGTTAAGAAGAGTATGGAGTTAATTAAAGAAGCGGAAGAAAGAGTAATTGAATATTTAGAAAATAATCCAATTAAGAGTATTAGAGAATGTGCAGCCGTTAAAGCTGAAATAAGAAGTATGCTTTCAAGCTTACTATACGATAATACTAAGAGAAAACCAATAATAATAATTAACTTTTCATTAATTTAGTAATGAAATATAACGGGAAATCGGAATAGGGAACAACTCAAAAGACTTTTATTTAAAGTTGATTTTGAATTGCTCCTTATTGTTCCCGTTTTTAGTCTATTTAAAAGGGGTGAAAAAATGTCAAAAGTTATTGCTCATATCGATATGAATTGCTTTTATGCAAGTGTAGAAGAAAAATATAATCCTGAGTTAAAAGGTAAACCATTAGCAATTGCAGGTGAAGTAAAAACTAGACATGGAATAATAGTAACCTCTAACTATGAGGCTAGAAAGTTAGGTATTAAGACAACAATGAGAGTTGGAGATGCTAGGAAGATATACCCCAATATAAAAATTCTTCGTCCGGATATGCCTAAATATCAAGAAGAATCTAAGTTGATTTTTGATTTAGTGCGTGAATATACAGACAAAATTGAGATAGTTTCTGTTGATGAAGCATATATTGACTTAAGCGATTTTTCAGAACCTATAAAAGTTATAGCCACAATTCAAAGAAGAATATATAAACAATTAGGTATGCCTTCATCAGTGGGTGTTTCTTTTAATAAATTTTTCGCAAAAATGGGATCGAATTTAAAAAAACCTTTGGGGTTTTCGATTATTAATAAGAAAAACTATAAAGATATACTATGGAATCTGGATATAGGAGAGATGCATGGCTGTGGAAATGCTTCTACAAAAAAGCTAAAAAAAATTGGAATAAACACAATTGGTGATATAGCTGTAGCAAATGAGGTAATTTTACATAGTCTTCTTGGTGTTCAAGGATTGCGGCTTAAGAATAAGGCTAATGGCGAAGGTAATTCTGAACTGAAATATACTGTTGATAGAAAATCTATTGGTAATTCAAAAACATTTACTAATGATTTAATAGATGAAGATGATATTTTAAAAGAAATTAAAAAATTAAGTGAGAAGGTTAGTTCTAGAGTGAAATCTCGTAGCTATGTAGGAAATAATATTTCGATAATGGTGAGATTTAGTGATTTTAGGACGATTACTAGATCTAAAAAGATTCCGGAATTTATTAGTGATGCTAATGATATTTTTAATTATGCATGGGAATTACTACTTGAACACTATGATTTTACACAAGGTATAAGATTACTAGGGGTTTCGTTAAATGAAATAAAAAAAGTAAAAGAATTAAAGGTTCAGCTTGATATTTTTGATAAAAAAGATTATAAAGAAGAAGAGAAACTTAGAAAACTTTCTAAGAAATTGAAAGCAGAGTTTGGTGATACAATAATAACCGATTTTGAAAATTTTGATAAAAAAGATAAATCGATTATAACGACAAGTTTTAGTAAAGATTTTTTAGATTAATAAAGGAGATAGAATGTTAGCAATTAATAAAAGATTACAATTAGTAGCCGAATATGTAGAAAACAGAAGATTAGCTGATATTGGAAGTGATCATGCATATTTACCAATTTATTTAGCTAAGAATAATAAAATTGATTATGCTGTAGCAGGAGAAATTGTTGAAGGTCCACATAAAGTTTCTATAAAAAATGTTAAAGAAGAAGGCTTAGTTGGAACTATCGATTGTCGTAAAGCTGCAGGTTTGGATGCTATTGAGTTAAGTGATAATATTGAAGTAATAACAATTTGTGGTATGGGTGGAAAGTTAATAGCAGATATTCTAGAAAAAGGAAGAGAAAAGTTAGCGAATAAGCCAAATTTAGTACTTCAGCCAAATGTTGGAGAGAATTTTGTTAGAGAAAAACTACAAGAATTAGGCTATGAGATAACAGCAGAGAATATTATTGAAGAAGATGGTCATATATATGAGATTATAGTTGCAAAGCCTGGTGTTATGAAGTTATCTGAAGATGAGATTAATTTTGGTAAGTATTTATTAGCAGAAAAAAATGAATTATTTATAAAAAAACAAAAACAAGAACTTTCAAAAATTGAATATATTTTAAATCAATTAGAAAAAGCAAATGAAGTTCAAGAAAATAAAGTAGCTGAATTTAAAAATAAATACAAAAAAATACTAGAAATTATTTCTTAAAATTCTTTTATAATAAGGAGGGAAAGGTATGTTGCAATCTATACATGATGAAAGAGAAGCTAAAAAGCTACTAAACTTTAGTGTAAAAATCGCTAAGAGTATGTTGTCATATGGAGCAGAAGTATATAGAGTTGAAGATACAGTAAATAGAATCTATAAGTCATTTGATAATATTAAAGCGGCGAATATTTTAGTTACGTATAACTTTATTATTGTATCTTTTACATACAACGACAATACTTATACGACAATGAGAAGAGTTGTTTTGGGAGATCGTGATTTAGAGAAGATTGCACTTCTAAACGATATATCTAGAAAGATGGTAATGGGAGGATGTACTCTAGACTATGCATTTAAAAAAATGAAAGAGGTAAAGGCGAAAAAAAGATATTCAACTACTTCGGTTATAGTTGCTCTAACCTTATCTGCTCCATTTTTTGCAATAATGTTTGGAGGAACTTTTAAGGATAGTCTGGTTGCATTTGTAATAATGGCTATACAGGCTGCATTTATAACATTTACTTCGAAATATAAGCTGACATTATTTGTAAGTAATTTCTTGGGAGCATTTATTGCAACAGTATTAGTATTGTTATTAAATAAAATTTTCTTAATACATAATCCATTTAGTATTATTATTATGAGCCTGATGCCTCTTGTACCTGGAGTTCAGGTTACAAATGCTGTTCGTGATTTTATGGCTGGGGATTATCTGTCTGGAATGATAGGAATACAAGCAGCAATCTTTGTATCTACAGCTATTGCGCTTGGTGTTGTTATGGGATTAAAATTGGTGTAAGGAGAAACTATGGAGAATAATATTTTTATACAATTTATAGCTGGTTTTGTGGTTAGTGCATCTTTTGGTATTTTCTTTAATGCACCTAAGAAGTCCATATTTACTTGTGGATTAATTGGTGCCATCGGTTGGTTGGTCCATGTAGTGACTAATTTGCTATTAGCAGATGTTGTAGTAAGTAGTTTTCTTGGAGCAGTCTGTGTAGGTGTTCTTTCTACGAATGCCTCTAAGATTTTAAAATTACCAGCAACTATATTTATTTATACAGGTATGGTACCTTTAGTTCCAGGGTATGGTATGTATAATACTATGCAAAATATTGTAACTAAGAATTATGGAGTGGCATCTAAGGTAGGTATAGAGACAATACTTCAAGCTGGAGCAATCGCTATGGGGATATTACTTGCATCAGTATTTTCATCTTCAATTCAGAGGGTAAAA
Organism: uncultured Gemella sp.; assembly: GCA_963543895.1. GTDB lineage: Bacteria > Bacillota > Bacilli > Staphylococcales > Gemellaceae > Gemella. The sequence continues at coordinate 9,245 of CAUUCZ010000011.1, forward strand.
ATACAAAGAAAACGATAAATGTGATATAATAGAGTTAGTGAATTAAAAAGGAGATTAGTAGATAATGGAATATATTTTATATTTTGCAGAAAGCTGTCCAGATACAGCACCATTTAAAGAAAAATTATCAGAATTAGGGATTACATATAGAGAAGTTGAAGTAATGACTTCATTAAGAAATTTTAAAGAATTCCTATATGTTAGAGATACATATTCACAGTTCGAAGGAATAAGAGGTAATATGAAAATCGGTATTCCTTGTTTAGTTGTTAATGAAACTGAATGTATCTTAGAACTTAATGAATTAGATAAATTAAAAAAATAAATTAATAGTAAACTCCAAATTAGGAAAGTATGATATTTATCGAATTAATTGATACTTTTCTGATCTGGAGTTTATTTTGATTTAAAATATAATTTATTTCTTGCTTTTTATTTTTAAATTTGATATAATTAAAAAATGCTAGGTGGGGAGTTAGCGGTGCCCTGTACTTGCAATCCGCTTTAGCAAGACCGAATACCGAGATGCGGGTAGAATAGGGAATGTCGAGTTTAACACGTAATGTTGAGATTAAGGCACCTTACGACGCAATACTTATGAACCATGTCAGGTCCGGAAGGAAGCAGCATTAAGTAAGTCTATTGTGGGTGTGAGTTTTTGTCGAGGTTGAGTTGTCGATTAGACTAACGGTTTTTTAATCTATTCAAGTCTCGGTTGCATATAGTATAAATCGATGATATCTAAAAGTAAATTCGCTTTTGGATTTTTTTTGTGTTTTGAAAAAATAATATTATGTAAATTATAGGAGGGCTTATGTATCAAGGAAAAAACTTTTCTGAACGAGCAATTATTTTTATTAAATTGCTATTGCCAGTTTTAGTTTATCAAGTAATTTCATATTCATCTGGTATGATTGGAACGTTTATGGCAGGGCATTATAGTCCTACAGATTTAGCTGGTGTGAGTATGGGGGTTAATATTTGGAATCCAATTATGTATACTTTAAATGCGATTGTTTTAGCATTAATTCCAATAGTTTCACAGCTAATTGGAAAAAATAAAGAAGAAGAGATTCCTACAGTAGTTAGACAATTTCTATACATAGCTGTAATTATCAGCATAGTTTTAATTATTGGACTAAATACTTTAGCAACACCAATAGTAGATCAATTAGGTATGGATAGTAATATTGCAGAAATAACTAAGAAATATCTATTTTATGAAAGTTTTGGAGTGCTATCTATCTTCTTATATGTAGTACTACGTTCGTTTATAGATAGTTTAGGATTAACAAGATTATCGATGATAATGATGATAGTATCTGTACCTGTAAATGTATTCTTTGCCTATAGTTTCATTTTTGGGAAATTTGGTATGCCTGAGCTTGGTGGTGCAGGAAATGCAGTAGCTGTTTCAGTGACGTATACAGTACTATTTTTTATAGCGTTGTTTATAGTATTAACGAATCCTAAAATTAATAAGTATAAAATATTTGAAAAAGAAAAAGTAAGATTCGAAAAATGGGGAGAAATCTTTAAACTAGGAATTCCTATAGCCCTAGCTACAGCACTTGAGACGGTTGTCTTTTCAACGTTGTCTTTAATGGTTTCACGTTTTGATACGACAATCATCGCTTCTCATCAGGCTGCGTTAAATTTCTCTGGATTTTTATATACTTTACCAGTTAGTGTTGCAAATACTGCAACAATTATAATAGCATTCCATGTCGGAGCTAAAGATTATAAATTGGCAACAGAGTATACAAAATTAACGGTAATAATGGGAATGATATTTTCGAGTATAGCAGGATTAATCGTCTTGTTATTTGATACGAAAATTCCATATCTATATACTAATGATAGTGGAGTAATCACATTAACAGCAGAGTTATTATTATTTGCAATTGGTTTTGCTCTTTGTGATTCGTTTGCCTCAGCATTAGCAGGAGTCCTACGTGGATATAAAAAAGTAGTACCAATTTGTGTTGTAATGTTTATCGGGTATTATTTAGTAGGAATCCCTACAGCATACTATTTTGTATTTAAACAAGGTATTGGTATAGAAGGTCTATGGATAGGATGGATAATTGGATTAGCTGTTTATGCTCTAGGTGTATTATTCTATTACCTATATATGAGAAGAGAAATTAGTAAAAAAATTAAATTAGCTAAATAATAAAAAGGTTTTGTAGTAAATGTAAATACTACAAAATCTTTTTTTTTCACTTGTATAATCACTTGACTTAAATTTTGGAAAACTATATAATGTGATTATCAAAACTAGATAAAATGGAGGTGAAAATTTGAACAAAGTATATCCGAAATGGTCTGAATTACCAAATCTTGACTTGTATTTAGATCAAGTGTTATTATACGTAAATCAATTAGATAGCTCCTCAATTGTAGATGATGATAAAGGGTTAACAGCCGCAATGATAAATAATTATGTTAAAAATGGTCATCTGGATAAACCGATTAAGAAAAAGTATAATCGAAAACAATTAGCAAGATTAATAGTTATCACATGCTTAAAAAATGTATTTTCAATTCAAGAAATTAGTAAAACAATAAATAGCCTGACTTCAGAAGGTGGCTCTGAGGAAATGTACGATAATTTTGTTATGTGTATGAATGGAGAAAAGAGAGATGGATTAGCAGATGTAATAGTTGCAGCTTGTGACACTGTAAGATTATATAAAAAAACACATGATTTAGTAGAAAAATTAAAATAAATACACTTGGAGGTAAATGATGGAGTGGAAGATTGTAGTTGATACTGCATGCGATTTTAGAGAAATTCCTAATAAAGCTGAGAATGTTACTTATGAGAGAGTGCCATTTTCATTGCAAATAGAGGATAAGGTATATGTAGATACTTTAGATCTAGATATTGATGAAATGATGAGAGAGATGTATGCTAGTTCAGAAGCAGCAAGATCAGCTTGTCCAAGTCCAGAGGCATATCTATCAGCATATAGAGGTGCAGAAAATGTAATAGTTTTAACTTTAACTGGTGGAATGTCAGGAAGTTATAATAGTGCGGTAATCGGCGAAAAAATGTTAAAAGAAGAAAATGAAAATGTAAATATTCATATTATTAATACTCTTTCAGCAGGAGGACAAAATGACTTATTTCTTCTTAAGATAAATGAATTAATTAAAGAAGGATTATCTTTCAATGAAGTGGTCTCAAAAATGAATGAGTATCAAAAAAATACAAAACTTATTTTTTCTCTAGAGAAAGTAGATAATTTAGTGAAAAATGGACGTCTATCTAAGCTTGCGGCAGCAGTCGTAGGATTATTAAATATGCGTATGGTAGGAGAGGCGAGTAATGAAGGAACTCTACACTTACTACATAAAGTTCGCGGTGAGAAAAAAGCTATTTCAACAGTAGTCGATGAAATGATTAAAGCTGGATATAAAGGTGGAAGAGCTGTAATAACTCATAGAAATAACGAAAATATATGTAATAAAATAGAAGAAAAATTAAAAGAAAAATTCTCTGATGTAGAATTTATAAGGGTACCAACTTCTGGAATTTGTAGTTTCTATGGAGAAGAAGGCGGAATGCTTTTAGGATATGAAATATAGAACATATATATTAAAATAAAATAATAAAAAGGAAAAGTGATTACTTTGGATAAAACACTTTTCCTTTTTTTTGAATTTAACTAACTCTGTTTAGCTCTTTTTTTACTTCTGCGCAGCTTTCCAATTAAAAATCCAGTCCCTTGACCACAAAGGCTGAAGAATATATATCCTAAACCGTATATAAGAATATCGAAGTTTAAAATAATTAAACAAGATATAATGTAAAAAATTCCTATAATAAATGAGAAAATATAGCTAAAGTCTTCTTTATTATATGCATATAGAAACGATATTAGAAAACTAATAACAGGGTATAGGATAATCAATAGCAATATTATCATACCTGATCTATTAGATATAAAATAAGAACACAGAGGGAGTATTATAAATAAAAAGAAAGAAAAAATTAAATATGGTACTTTTTCTAAAAATTTCTTCATCAATCTGCCTCCTAATTATAGTGTTATTCTATCATATATTGAATTAAAAAACAATAAACAAATATATGCAATGAAATCTATAAATTTGAAACCGCTTTTTAAATGTGCTATGATTATTATATTAACAAATGAGAGGGGAACAATAATAATGAAATTTTTTATTGATACAGCCAATGTAGAAGATATTAAAAATGCTAATGAATTAGGGGTAGTTTGTGGAGTTACTACTAATCCATCTTTAATCGCTAAAGAAGGACGTGATTTCAAGGAAGTTATTAAGGAGATTGCATCAATCGTAGATGGCCCAATAAGTGGAGAAGTAAAAGCGACAACTACTGCTTGGAAAGATATGGTAGAAGAAGCTAGAGAAATTGCTAAAATTCATCCTAATATGGTAGTTAAGATTCCAATGACAGAAGATGGTCTTAAAGCAGTAAATGTACTGAAAAAAGAGGGTATTAAAACTAATGTTACGTTAATCTTTAGCCCAACTCAAGCTTTACTAGCAGCAAGAGCAGGAGCAACATATGTATCTCCATTTTTAGGTAGATTAGACGATATTGCTCATAATGGATTATTATTAATCGAAGAAATAGTAGAAATTTTTGCGAATAATGATATTGATACACAAATTATTGCAGCAAGTGTGAGAAATCCAATTCATGTTACAGAATGTGCTAAATTAGGATGCGATATCGCTACTGTTCCATATAATGTAATTAAACAAATGGTTAAACACCCTTTAACTGATATCGGTATTGAAAAATTCAAACAAGATTATTATAAAGTATTTGGTGAATAATCAGTAGATAACTTTTACGTTAAAAATATTTTTCTTTAAAAAAATTTAAAAATTTTGTATTTTATACTAGAAATATTTATAAAGTAATGTTATAATATATTTTGTTGTATGAAAAAGTTGTTAAGATTAAATTTTATAGGAGGTTATATTAATGCGCGTAAATGTAACATTAGCTTGTACAGAATGTGGTGACAGAAACTACATTACTAAAAAGAACAAAAGAAATAATCCAGACCGTATTGAACTTAAAAAATACTGTCCAAGATTAAAAAAAGTGACTTTACACAGAGAAACTAAATAATAAAGTTAGAGAAGCCTTAAAGTATCAACGTTTAAGGCTTTTTGTTTTGCCACTTGACCCACACTTGACCCACACATTAAAAATTTACGTATTTTGCGAACTTTTTTCCGACCTCTTCTTTTTGCTTTTCCGTTACGTGGGCGTAAATACTCATTGTTGTTTTTAAATCAGAGTGACCTAATCTTTCTTGTACCTCTTGAATAGTAATACCACTTTCAAAAAGTAAGCTACAATGTGTATGTCTGAAACCATGTACTTTTATTTCTTTAAACTCGTGCTTTTTACAAATACGTTTTAAATTAGCGTTCATAAAGTTAAGGTATAAATAAGAGTTTGTTATATCATCAGTAAAACAAGGTTGTTGTTTCTTTACTCTTGTACCTACCATTAAAAACCTTTCCTTTTGGTTTAATTTCCAACGTTTTAAAATTTTAGCTGTTTTATCATCAATACTAATACATCTTATACTACTTTTACTTTTTGGTGTTTGAACAACTACCTTTTTTTCAGTATTCAATGCTAACGTCTTATTTATATTTATAGTATTGTTTGTAAAGTCAATATCAGACCATTCAAGAGCCTGTAACTCACCTTTTCTAATACCAGTGAAAGCTAACACCCTAAACATTGCAGTTAGTTTTATATCGTTCTCATTATCAACTAAAGTAAGGAATTGTTTTAACTCTTCTTTAGAGTAATATTTATCCTTATCATCTGAAGTAATATCATCATCTTTCTTAGGTAACAATACATCTTTCATTGGGTTATCGTAAATAACTTTCATCTTAACAGCATAATCTAAAATCATGCTACCATAGATCTTTATTTTTTTAAGAACAGCAAGTGAAAAACTCTTGCTGTAATTGTTAATGATTTTTTGGCAATAAGGTAGAGTAATCTTTTTTAATTGCATATTTTCTAACTTATCAAGTAGTAAATTAAAGATGTGTTGATTTACAAGTAAAGTACTTTCTTTAATGGTATGTTGGTACCCCTCATACCATAACTCATATATTTCTTTAAATGTTGTAACATCTGTATTTAATAAACCATTATTAGCTATTTCAGTTTTAATCTTAGCTTCACAAAGCAAAGCTTCTTTTTTAGTTTTAAACCCACGTCGTGTTGTTTCTTTTCGGCGTCCTTTATCGTCTATACCTAGATAAAGTTTTACCATGTAATATTTTTTATTGTCACGTTTATTTATATATTCTTTAATCATTTTTTTCCATTTCCTTTCTATCTAGCACATATCAAAGAAGTTAATAAATGATTAGGTAAAAATCGCCTCATATAATGGACGTGGTAAGACTTTTAAAGGGTAGATAATGTAATTAACCCCCTTTGGCTATTAGAACACTTAGAAGCGGTTTAAATGGTTTATGATTTTAAGTAAGTGTACAAAACCTTGATATAACAGCATTTATATGATATAATATGTATATATTCTTTAATAAAGAAACTATGTATTAAATCATTTTATATAATTTTCATTTTTATTAAATCCTAAAAGCACTGGTAATTTTTACTGGTGCTTTCTTTCTATATACAAAAATGCTGTAATTTATATTTAAGAGCAATATCCAGTACATCTAATTGATAATAATTATCAACTGCTATTTACTTTAAAACGTATGTTTGTTATAATTTAACTGAGGAAAATCTTCAATATATTCTCACCCACCCACGCTTTTTATATAGTGCTTTTAAGAGTGCTCACTTTAAAAGGTGTGTTTTTTTATTATTTATAATAGAAATAATCAATTATTCGGATTAACCTTTTTACTTCTGTTTTATTAAATAAAGAGCTATTACTATTTAAACAACCTGGGTTATTATCTAATAACTTTCTTATAAAATTCTTTACAGTGTCCATGTCATTTTTTGTAGTTGAATCAGTTATAATTTGTATTATTGAACGTATTTTTTTATCAAACTGCGTTCTTTTTGTTTGGCTCCAATTAGAACTATCAGGAATGTTAAAAGTGCACAAATTTGATATACTTTCGGTTATTATTTCCTTATTTGAAATATAACGATTAGATTTAAAATTGTTGACGGATGTTATGTTTTGTATTCTTTCTTGAAATATTTTTTTTGTATCAACATTAGACTTATTGTAGTATTTAAAGATAGGTAATATGTTATTTGATTTTTCAATCGATATAAAGCTATATTTAAGTAATGAATTAGGTTCATAATTACCATTGTCCAAGATAATATCTTCAAAAATTTCATGTGATTTTGGGGAAGTGTAACCTTTAGTCGCTCTTTCTATAACGCCAAAACCAACAACAAACTCAACATCTTCATAAGTATTTTGACCATCAGGGATAGAAACTAACATTTTATCTTTAGCTTGTGAATTGAGTGTTAATTCATAGATGTTTTCCTTAATATTTCTTAATAGTTTCACAGGATACTTTCTTTTATTTTTTTTAATAATTTCATATAATTTAGAAAAATCACTGAGAGTTATTTTAGTGATTGTTATTTCTTTATCATTTAAAGATAAGGTATGGGGCGATATTTGAATATCACTTTCTAAAGGGGACCAGTTGACAAAAAAGAATCGATTTTCGATTGATTTAACTTTATTTTCATCTAAACATAAAGTTATATCATATAAAATATTTTTAATATCTTCATCACCTATTGAGTATCCAATAAATATAATGGGGTGTTCGATAAAAATTGTTAATAATTTAGAGGTAACATACTTATGCTTTTCTTCAATTGTTTTATAATCCCTAGAATTAATTAATATGGTATTAGGATCAGAAATACACCCATGTATTTTATATAATTCATTAATACCATAATTTGTATTAAATAATAATTCTTCTTGAGAGCGATATACATTAAAGTCGAATATATTCTCTAATAAATCATCGTAGTTAGTTGTAATTATACCTGCTATAGATTTATTTTCTGTTTCCTTTAAAATATCTAATTCACCTTCTACTTCTGAGTTAATGACATTAAAAGTTTTAAGATGTTGTGCTATTTCAATTTTTATAGGAGAGTAGTTAAAGTTTATCACCTCATCTTTATACAGTGTTCTGTTTTCTTTAAATTTTTCATCATTATACCATATGTCTTCTAATTTTTTTTCTAATTCATCACAAATTGCTGCCATATATAAATTGTATTGTTTCTTTTTGTCGTAACAACGAGAGATTTTCTTTTCTAAACTAGAGTAATAAAATTCATCATCTGAAATAAGAGAGGCAATATGTTTTAATAAACCCTCCCATGTAGGAGTGTTATAGTATCTTCTACTAAAACCAGATCCTATGAATAGATAAGGTAATGATGAAGATTTTTTTAATAAATCAATAAGTAATTCCTGTTTATTCATAATAAATTTTCTAATTCCTTTCTAACTAGTTGTTTATATTTTGATTTGCGCTTTTTAATAATTATCAGAGAAGATATTCCCTGTATAAACCGCTTCTTATAAAAAAATTTCTGTTTTTTAATATCTAAATTCCTAATTGAACAGAGAACGAACAGTGAAAAAATTAAATATTTGTACTAACGGTGTACAAAAATAATGCAGTATGCCACTTCTTGGGTGGTAGGTAACTGTTAGTTGATAACCAGTAAGGGTAATGTTTTATTATTCCATTTTGAACCGTTAACTGATGGTTGATGGTTGAAAATATTAATTATTATTATTTTCTAAACTTTGAATATATTTCTTATCACTATCTGATAATTGATAAGTCTTAAGTTTTGATATAATTTTTTTGGCAAGCTGTTTTCTATCTTTTTCTGTTAACATTTCGATTAATTCAACAAGTTTATACGTTTCTTTTTGCATATTAACCCTTATATTTTCCATAGTTTTTAAATACTCAATATCAATATCCCAAGGATTCCATGAAGCATTATTTTGGTCAATATAATCATAAATATAATGGATATTTTCTAATGTTATATTTCTATCTTCTAACCATTTTTTAAACTGAAGTCTAGCAATAGAATATTCTTCATTAGATGGAATTTTATTTCCTGTTTGATATTCAAGTATAGAAACTAAATTATTGTCTAAAAATTCATCTATTGAACCATATAATAATTCATTTACAGTCATATTTCCTTTTTTAGCTATTGCTTTTAATCTAGAACGATTAGGTAAAGTTGCTCCACGTTCCCATTTTGAAGCATTACTACGTTCAGCGTTTATGTCTTTATCTTTTCCAAATTGTTCTAAAGTCAAATTTAAACTATTCCTTATGTTAAATATACGCTCACCGACTTTAATTTTATCAACATTAAATTTCATAATACACATCCTTAATTTTATTTTATTGATACCATTATACAATATTTATTATAAAAAAGGAATAAAAAATGTCAAAAATGTCAAAAATATTCTTGACAACTAAAAAAATGAATGGTAATATTTAATTGTGTCAAAAGAGTCAAAAAATAGGAGGTGATAATAATGAATACAGTAAGAATTAATAAAGTAAAGGCTTTTAGAGAGGCACTAAACAAAAGGCAATCTGATATGGCTGACTATTTAAATATATCTCAAGGGACTTATTGTAAAAAGGAACGTAAACAGAAATTTACCGATAGTGAAAAAGTTATACTTACTAACTATTTTAAAAAAAGTTTTCCCGAAGAGACTTTGGAAAGTATATTTTTTTAGACACTTTGAGTCAAAAATGTCAAAAACCTTTTAAGTATCAAGCCACCAACTCAACTACTTAAAAGGTTAAAGACAAGTATTTATCAAAAATACTTTCTTTCATTATAACACAAGAAAGGAGTTTTAAGTATGGAAAACAAAGATCTATACATCAATACTTTTTGTTGTGCAGTGGTATTCATACCATTCATAACAGCATTTATTTATATACTAGCTATGCTAATGGATAGCATTTATTAAAAGGAGAGTGATTATATGTTCAGTGTAGAATTTGAACAAGAAGTGATTAAGGCAGTACGTGAGATAGTGAAAGACATCTTACAAGATGAAATAAAGCAAGATAAACGATACAACCAAAAAGAACTATGTGAAACCTTAGGAATTGGAGTTGATACCTTATCAGACTTAAATAGACGCGGTTTAAGACCTACTAAAGTAGGTAGGCAGTATATTTATCTTGAAAGTGAAGTAAACAAGTTTTTGAAAGAAAACACAATTTAAAATAAAGGTATCTAGCACATATCAAAGAAGTTAATAAAGGCGGTATTATTACCGCTTCTTAAAATAAAAATAGAATGGAGATAATAAAAATGGATAAACAAGAAGTGATTAAACACATTGAGGAAATAGAACAAAGGTTGACAAGTCTACAGGTTTCAATGGAGTTATTAGCAACTCATACAAATGTAATTAAGGTACTAACACCCGAAGAATTAAAAAATTCAACAATAAGTAGTGAAGAATTACTCAAGTACTGGGATAAAGTAAAAGACGGAAACAACTTATATACTTTAACTAATTCTATTGCTATTAATACATCAGAAGAATTATCTATTTTATGCTATGAAAAACTAGACAAAGTTAAAGACCTATTAAAAGAGGTGATGTAATTATGAATACTATATACACAGAAAGGGTGAAAATATGGAAGATATAAAACCATTAAAATTAAAAGAAGTAATTCAAATTAATAATAATGATGAAATAATAACTAGTTTATTAAATAAACAGGAAGTAATGGCTTTAGTCGGGAGTGCTAACAGTTGTAAAACAAGTGTTGTAATAAGTTTAGCTATTAGTATAATAAACAATGGTTATTGGTTAGATAGATTTAAAGTAAGTGGTAAGAAAGTTCTGTTTGTTAATACAAGTAGTAAATTTAGTTATGTTGTGGAAACAATAGAAAAAATAGGAAGAAATGAAGCGGTTAACGAAAATTTAGAAATTTTAGATGTTAGAAATGAAAGTTTTAATAAAATTGATGAATTATGTAATTTTATAAATAATGCTAGTTTTGAAAAATATGATCTAATTATAATCGATACTATTGATACATGTACACAATTAGAAAATCAAAATTATAATAGTATTCCAGTTAAAACCACATTATCTAGATTAGCTTTCAATTTAAATACTGCTATTGTATTTACACATGATAATTTTACCCCACGAATTGGGAATATAGAAACAGATAATCAAATTAAATATACTAGATTACATTTATTTTGTGATGTATATATTGAATTTCTAGAATTATATCCTTCTGATTATTATCTAGATACTATTAAGCGTGATGAAGTAATAGGATATTTGAAAAATACCATTCCGGAAATTTTGACTACTTTTAAATTTGATATTAGCAAAGGTTTAGAAAATGAGATAATTGAACTAAAAGAAAGAATAAATACCCTTGATTTCTTAGAAGACTATGAAAAAGAAAAGATTATTGCAGAGATTGATGAACAGATAAAAATGGTTAATCATAGGAAATTTTATAAACTGAAGATAGTATCAAAAGAAAATGGATCAGAAGATTATTTCTATTATTTTAATTTTCCATATTTATACAATGTAACATCAGAATATATTGAAAATCTAGAAGTAGGAAAAAAGGCTGTTGATACTCTACCTAAAAAAGATAAGCGTAAAACAAAAGATATTAATAAAGCTTCTAATAAAAAACAGATTATTGAAAGTATTCAGAAGTTTAGACAACTAGAAGGAGAATATCCAACCTCAAAAGATTTACAGGAATATTTAGGTATAAGTAAAAGGACGTTACAACGAAAAATTAAAGACTGCGATGGTGAAATTATAAAAATAGATAATACTTATACTTTAATTGATGATTTGTATTAAAAATAAAATAATATTTAATAAAACGACACAGACATTTTAAAGTTATAAATAGTTGTCGTATTAACGGAAAAGTTTATTTATTAGTTTTAAAATACATGCCAAAATAAATAAACGACATATAACCATAAAATATATAAAGTAAAATATTTATATTTGATATTTCACTTGTGAAAACCATGATTAAAAAAATAAATATATTTATTTTATCCACGACAAAAACGACAAAAACGACAAATGACGCTATGCGACAATGCGACAAAAAGCGTTTTTTAATATATACTTGTCGTTTTTTTACGACAAATATGACAAATTAAAATACTTGTCGCATATAAAAGTTATCAAATCAACGATTAATAGCATTTAAGAATTACTAAACGACATGAAACGACAAGTATTTTTGTCAGACACCCCACTATATACTATCTACGATGTATATAGTCTGGTAGGTGGCAATAACCCCCTATGTGGGTAATACGGACAAGGGGCTTTAAAGCTAGCCCCCTTGTACCGTCCTTACCCCACGGATAGGGAAAGCGAAAAAAAAGAAAAAAATAAAAACTTGTCGCTTTTTAAATTTATGGTATTTCTATTTTTTAAATTTAAGAATTGATTTTCTAAAAGTAGGAGGTGTGGTAATGAAAAAGAGATCAAGAAAAAAATATAAAAAGATAACAGATAAAGATTTTCAAAAATTTAGAGTTATGTACCCATGTAAAGATATATTAGAGGTTAGAAATTGGTTAAAACAGAATATGCAACCTTTAGAATATATTCAAGGTAGACTAATAAAAGTTGGACTTCTTGTATATAGTAAAGAAGAAAAAATTTACAAAGGCTTAAATTATGGTAGTGATATAAGACTAGTACCAAGAAACAATAAGCATAATATAACTATTGAATTATTGAATATCTGTTTTGATGAAGAAATAGATATTATGAAGCCACTTAAGAAGAAAAAAGATACTGAAGAATATAGAATGGAAGATAATGAAATTTCATGGTATTTACTAGAGAAATACAAGTTACTGGAGTATTTAGTGTTACAAGCTTTATATTGTGGATATCTAAAAAAAGATAATGGATACATTGTAGGCGATTTATGGTAAATATAAAACGAAAGAAAGGAATTTAAATAATGCAGTTATCAAGAGAAGAACTATCTAAACTAGACCTTATAATAGAACGTTATACGGACGATACGACCATCAAAGAAGCGGTAGCTATAGAAAGCTACCTAAATAAAATAGACAGTTTAGAACGTGAATTATTGATAGCTGTATACTTTAATTTCTCACGTAAGGCAACTGATGAAGAAAACAAGATTATTGATGAACATAAAACTAATTTATTCAATCTATTATCTGATAAAGGATATATAAAAGTTAAGACCCCGCCAAGAGTTGAACAAAGATTGAACAATGATAAAAAGCAAAAATTAAATAGGTATAGAGCCTTAACAGAACAGTTATATAGATTATACGACTTAGTAGAAGAGTTGCAAGAAAAACAACATAGTAAATCACATGTTCAGACCATGGACTATACAAAAGTAAAAATAATATGCAGTAGAACTAACTATGATTTTACTGGTACTAATCTATTAGCTAAAATACAAGATACTGAAAAGAAGATAAGTAAACTTAAAATAGCAATAGAGAAAGAAAGAGAGTACCTATCAAACGTTATAGACCAAATAGAAGATATACGAATAAGGTATATATTTTGGTGGAGATACTATATGTTAGAAGAATGGCAAAAGGTAGCAAGAATGGTAGGTTTAAAAAGTGAACGATACTGTATGAAGTTACATAATGAGTACTTAGAAGAACTGGATATATAAACCTATTGAACAATGAATGAACAAAGAACAAAACTTGATATACACAACCAAGACATCTATTAATAGGTGTCTTTTTTTTCGATAAAATTATATTGAAGCGTGAAAAAATTCATAAAATACACTATTTTTAGAAGCGGTAAAAGGTATAAATTACTAAGGTAGCATACTAAGAAATGCTAAGGTTTGAAATGTATATAGAGAAAAAACAATAATAATGAACAGTGACTATTTCTTTTCCCTTGTGAGCGGTAATATGCAGTTATTAGACCGCTTCTAAGTGAAAATAGATTATAATTACACTAAATTGAGTTAAAACACGTTAAACGGCTTTTAAACAGCAGTAAGAAAAACTACTTTTTACTAACAAAAACTACCATTTTTAGAGGTAAAAATAACGTTATTTTACATAAAATATCGGAAAAATAACCTATATACAGAATGTTGAGATAGTAGCTTTTAGTTACATAAAATTCTATAAGGTATAGTATAAAATACTGGAAAATACGGGAATAAAACTCTATATATAGATAAAATTTAAGAAATATGAGTGTTATTCATGTTGTATAAAATGTTGGTAAATGTTGGTATAAAAGCATATATAGATAAAAAAACTTGTCAAAACTTGACAAATAAAACCTATAAATGTTGGCAAATGTTGGCATAAAAATCTATATAGCTTTAAAATCGGCTGTTTCGGCTGTCTTAAAAAGGAATATTCAAAAACCATAAAAAACCTTAAATAAAAAAACATATAGATCAAAAAGAAGTTTTAAAAGGGGGGATAGTACCTCTCTACTATGTTGTTCGACCTTCACGCCGTCACTGTACATTTTTTCTCGCGCGAAAATTTTGATTGATAGAAAAACTAACAATATGCAGTATATGATAATCAGAGAAGAGGTGATAATATGGATAAAATGAAGCTAGATATCCTAATACGAAGATACACAATACACTATGAAGATGAAAGTTATATAGAAATGAAAGACCTAAAAACCATGTTTGAAGATTTATGCAAAGATGAATTATTAATAGAAAAAAGAATAGTACCCGCTCTCCAGTGGGAATGCGGTTACTATTCCTATTTGATACTATTATATCATGTTTTTTTAAAAATAACACTAAAAAAGATGTAACATCAAAAAAATAAAAAAGAGATATTGATCCATCCTCCAAAAAATTGGGGGGAAGACGTCCAATATCTCTTTTACTATTTATATTATAATATGACACTAAAAAAAAGTCAACAATTTGCCCTACCGTACGGTACTAAACTAGACCGCTTCAATAGATAAAAGGTACATGTACATCAAATAAGAAACTAAACTTGTTATATGGTGTTTAAATGGCTATAAGAAGTTAATAAATAATATCTATAAATGTTGGAAAATGTTGGAATAAAATTCTGTATAAGTGGAAATGTTGGAAAATGTGAGTATAAAACCTATATATAATTACTACAAAATACTACATTGAAAACTATATATATTAGTGGTAATTAGTGGCATTTAAAGATATATAGCATTAAAAACCTCAGAAAACCTCAGATTAATTTATATATAGGGAATTGATCTATATTGATATTTGTAATAAGAAGATACTACAAATTACTACATTTATTTTTAAAAGATGAAATAACATACAAAACTTGAAAAAACTTGAAATTTATAACCTATAAAGTAATACCATGAATACCGTGTCTTAATGCAGTAAACATATATAAGCGTTTATTTGCCTTGTAAGAAGTCAAGGAGTATAATTACAAGGGAAAGTGTAATCATAACGCTTAGAACGTAAAATACAGCGTGTATATTTTAAATAATCATAACAATATGGAGATTTTAGAGACCATAAAAAGAACATACCGACATTTCCGACCCCTTAAAAAAGTATCCTAACATTTCTAAGACCCTAAAAAAATGCTAAACTATGTATTTTAAATATTTAATTATATTTGTTAGGTGCTTTTATAATTTGAAAATGGTATAATTAATTTAAATAAAGTGAAAGGAGTATTGAGATGGACATAATGACGTTACCTAGTAAAGAAACGTTGATATTATATAATGAAATATATCCGTGGATAGTGGATGGAAAGCGAGAGAACGGAGTAATAACTTATATTTTTTCAAAAAATACTCCAAAAGAAATATTAGAATTATTTAATAAAATAAAAGATAAGCTAAGATATAAAGTTAATGATTATATACTAGAAGATTAGAATTAGTATTATATAAGCGTTTATTTGCCTTATAAGAGGTTTATCCTTGTGAAAGGAGTATTGAAATGGAAATAATGGCATTACCCAAAAAAGAAACATTAATATTTTATGATGAAATAGAGCCATGGATAGTGAATGGAAAAATCACAGATGGAGTGACTTATATTTTTGCAAAAGATACTCCTAAAGAAAAACTTGATTTATTTAACAAGATAAAAGATAAATTAGGGTATAAAATTAATGATTATTTAATAGCAGATTAAAGCACTTAGTATTTTACTAGGTGTTTTGATTTATAAAAATAAGACGGTTGAAAAAAACGTCCGATCAAAATTATTTAAACTGGTTAGTACAAAAAATACACATACCTTATACAATGAATTTATTAATTTAATTTGAAATTAATTCCTTTGATATGTGCTAGATAAATAATAAAAATAATCTTGAGTTGACCCACACTTGACCCACAAATTGAAATATTTACCAACATTATTGAAAAATTACTAAATATAGAAATGTTGATATATCAATGGTTGGGAAGTACTGGGAATTTATAGAAATTATCAAATCAAACAGAGAAACTAAATAATAAAGTTATGGAAGCCTTAAAGTATCAACGTTTAAGGCTTTTTGTTTTGCCACTTGAATGCCTTTTGAATGCCATACTAATAAAAAAACCGCCAGTAAATTAATACTGACGGATGAGAGCATTCAGCTCTAGTTATG
>CAUUCZ010000012.1:0-25430 GCA_963543895.1 uncultured Gemella sp.
GATATCAATAAACCACTGCGTCTATGAGTTATCATATACACTTTTTTAAAATTTACGACCTTTTGGGTCAATCTCATTTTTAATATATATTTCCTCTCCAATTTTTAGTACTTTAGAGTTTTTCGCATGTCCGACTTCTTGTGTTTTAGCTACTGCTAAAGAAGATGGAATATACTCTTGAATAAGTTCAAATAACTCCTCTTCAGAAATTTCTTTTTCAATTTTTGTAAAAGTTCCTATTAATAATCCTGAAATTTTATCAAAAACTCCAATCTGCTTTAACTGTGCAAGATGTGTAACCAACCCCTCTATAGAAGTTCCTAATCCTTCTATAAACAACACTTTATTTTCCGCTTCTGGAAAATACTTTGTTCCAGCCAATTTCAAGAAACATCTAATATTTCCTCCGATTACTTCACCTTTTACATTACTACCTTGTAAAAATCTCCATTTCACATCAAAAAGTGTCTGGTTATTTTTTAAAAATGTATCCTCAAAATTTTCCCTAATTTTATCACTTTCGATAATATTTAAAATTTGATATAAGTAATTTATTTCATTTGTTTTACCAGTAAGAGCATTCAGAACTGTTGCTAGATCACTATAACCAAAGAAAGGTTTATAATTTCTTTTTATTACATCAAAGTCTAAATAATCTAATACCTCATTTGCAATATCTCCACCAGAAATATCAAAAATTGCTTTTATCTCTTTATTTTCATAAAAGGACATTAACTCCTCAGCTCGAACTTGTGCTTTTGCTCCGCGTCCAAACTTATCTTTATAGATATATTTAGTAAAGATAGGTACTAAACCCATCTCTACTAAAATACTTTCTAATTTTTCTAGTCTGTCTTTATCTTCAATATTTTTTCCATTTGAACATACTACTAATGCTATTTTATCATTTTTATTTAACATCATACCTTACTTATTTTCCTTATCATATAGATTTTTTAATATATACAAGAAAAGGAAGTAACTCGACAAAATCGTGATTTCTTAAGAAACAAGATTTTGTCGAGTCGCTTCCCGAAGTAGTTTATTAGATATCTAAAAAGCTTTTATGAAGCGAATTTAGATATTGATAAACCACTACGTCTATTAGTTATCATACAAAATTGGTTAAAATTTATTGGGTCAGTCACTTTTCTTTTATTCTATTGATAATATTAATTATTTGTTCGACTTTCAATATAGTATTTAGAACGACTTTGACCACCTTCATATTGTTTATTATTTAATCGAAGAACCATTTTCCCTTTAATTTTTCCACCTTCAAAATTATTTATTAACGGAATTATTATTCTATCTCCTTCTTCAACCCATTTATCAGGACTTGTTAGAGCAATTCCACTAGCTCCACCAATTCCTCCAAATGCAGCAAGATACATCTTATCTTTCTTGAAGTAAAGAACTTCTGCGTTACCTATAGACTTATTATACTTAGATTCATTTCCTTTATAACTATCATCTATTTCTCTGTACTTAGCTTGTTTTAGTGTTGGCACTTTTTTATAAACTTGATCTGCATTATATGTATCTGAAGTCGCCGCATTATACACATCAGTGATTTCTGCCAATGACATTGGAACAACAGTAAGTCCTAGCTGAGCATCAGTGATATGTTTACTCGAATCAGAAGAATATGCAAAAATACCTAGCATACTGTCTATTCCTCCTCCAAGACCAACAGCGAAGAATTTGTCGGCAACTGCTTTTGCAGCATCCTTATCGTGCACTTTATTATTTAAATTCAGTTGCTTCCATGTTAAATCACCATCATTGATTTTAGAACCTACTTTACCTAAATCGTCGCCTGTTGATGTTAGTTTGCCATCCTCTATTTTATAAGAACCAATAATCTCATTAATTCCATTGACCTTACGGTCTACTAAATATCCACCTAAACGGAAATAAATTTTATCAAAACCGTCACTATTATCAACAGTATAATAAACAGATGGCGCATACTTTTTAAGTATATCAACAACTGATTGTGATAAGTGTAACTCTGAATTAAGTGCATCAATATCATTTAAAGAAGATATTTTCTCAATAATAATCGTAGTTTCTTTATCTAACTTTTTCCCATCAACACTTCCTAAGTTCGCACTGTTATTTGTAGTACTTTCTTCTTGCATTTCTTCATATTTGATAATTCCAAATACACATATTACTGCAGCAACAAATATCGCTACAAAACCTAATATATACTTTATTCCTTTATTCATATATTTTTCTCTTTTCCTTAATTATTTTCTCTATCGAATATCGGTACATAGAAGTGTCTTCCTTCTAGTCCAAATAATTTATCACTAAATGTTCCAGGCTCTACGTTTGCTAAGTTTTTCTCAAACATCATCATTCTAGCATCGATATTATCGATAAAGTGAATTATCTCCGCTTCTTTTATCATTGGTAATTTTGGAGAACCAAATTCATATTTACCATGATGAGCAAGAATCATATGTCTTAAAAGTGTAATTTCTTCAGCTTCAATCCCCAATTTGTCAGCCATACGTGCTACTTCATCACTCATAATAACAATATGCCCTAAAAGTTCTCCCTCCAATGTATAAGAGGTTCCTACAGGTCCACTTAACTCGATAGTTTTTCCTAGATCATGTAAAATAATTCCACTATATAATAAATCTTTATTTAGTGATGGATAAATAGCTACTAACGCTTTCGCTATTTTTAACATCGTTGTAGTATGATAAATTAAACCTGAATAAAAATCATGATGCATTGATTTAGCTGCAGGATAACTAATAAATTGTTTTTTATATTTATTTAACAATTCAATAGTTACAGTTCTTAAATTATCATTTCCTATTTCTTTTAAGAAGTAATTTAATTCATTTATCATTACATCTTTTGGAACTGGTGCTGTTTGAATATAATCTTGAATATCTATATTATCACTATCAGTTGCCATTCTATAGTTCTTTATTTTTAACTGAAGCTTCCCACGATAATCCAATAAAGTTCCTTCTACATGAATCATCTTACCAGCTTTTAAATTTTCACTATCTTCATCTTTAACTTCCCAAATTTTCCCATCAATACTACCTGTTTTATCTTTTAGATAAAGTGTTAGATAAGGTTTTCCACTTGCCGCTACTCCACGAATAACATTATCCAATAATAAAAACATACTGATTTCTTGATCAGTTTTAAATTCATTTATGAACATTTCCCCACTCCTTCTTTCTAGTGTATTTTATATCCATCTTATATTTTACTTTGTATTACAAAAAAATTCAAATAAATACGGTAGATCACTTAACAAAACAACAAAAAAGGAGTGACTTAAAATCGTGATTTCTTAGAATTCGATTTTGAGTCACTCCCACAGAATTTATTAGACTTCTAAAAACTTTTTAGATATCAATAAACTACTGCGTCTTTAAGTTCTCATTTTAACTCTTTTATAATTTAGGATTTTTTGATCAGTCCATTTCCTCTTTATTAATCAAATAAATCTTTTGCTTTTCTACTAACTTTGTCTAAAAAGCTTTCATCTTCTTCAACTTTTTCATCTTTTAACTTTGCAAGTTGAAGATATAGTTCACGTTCTTTTGTCGATAAGCTTTTAGGGATTTCAATAGATACCACGATGTAGTGATCTCCTTGACCATATCCCATAACGCTTTTAACACCTTTACCTGCAAGACGGAATTTACGTCCATGCTGTGTTCCTGCTGGAACATTTAGTTCAATTTCACCTGTTAATGTACGAACATCAACTTTTGTTCCTAAAGCAGCCTGGGCTGGAGAAAGTTTTAATTCAGTATAGATATCATCACCTTCTCTTTGGAAGTATGAATCCTCAGCAATGATTACTTCTATGAATAAATCTCCTGCTGGCCCACCATTTTCTCCGGCTCTACCTTTACCACGAAGACGAACACGTTGTCCTGTGCTAATTCCTTCTGGAATCTCAACCTCATATTCTACTTCACGGTTATTGTATCCTTTACCGAAACAGTGAGCACATTTATCTTTAATGATTTTACCGCGTCCTTGACATTCAGAACATGTACGTTGAGTTTGCACACGTCCAAATGGAGTATCTTGAATTACCGCTTCTTGTCCACTACCATTACATCTATGACAAGTATTTACAGATGAAGAATCTTTCGCTCCACTTCCGTGACAGTGATCACATTCTACATCTTTACGGATTTTAATAGTTTTTTTCGTACCAAAAACAGCATCTTCAAAACTTATACGAATGCGGTGTAATAAATCTTCTCCTTGACGTGGAGCATTGGGATTACGACGTGATCCTCCTCCACCGAAGAAACTTGAGAAAATATCTCCAAGGTCATCAAAACCACCTGAGAATCCAGAGAAGCCTCCACCGAAGCCACCAAATCCACCTTGACCGGCTCCGCCTTCAAAAGCTGCGTGACCAAATTGATCATATTGAGCTTTTTTAGTATCGTCACTCAGTACTTCGTACGCTTCTGAAATTTCTTTGAATTTATCTTCAGCGCCTGGCTCTTTGTTGATATCTGGGTGATATTGTTTTGATAATTTACGATATGCTTTTTTAATTTCAGCTGCACTTGCGCTTTTACTTACACCAAGTACCTCATAATAATCTCTTTTAGCCATCTTAATCTCTCCTATAATTAATTATTTAACAAAGGGCTAGCGCATAACGCTACCAGCCCCTTAGACTATTTATTTAATTATTTTTTCTCAGTGAAGTCTGCATCGATTGTGTCATCATCGTTATTTGATGAAGTTGCTCCTGCATCTGCTCCTTGAGCTCCAGCTGCCGCATTAGCTTGTTCATAAAGTTTCATAGTCATTTCTTGAACAGCTTTGTTTAATTCATCTTTAGCAGCTTTAATTTCTTCTAAGTTATTGTTTTTAATAGCTTCTTTTAATGTATCGTTTTTAGCTTTGATGTTATCTAATAAGCTTTGATCTACTTTATCTTTAGCTTCTTCTAATGCTTTATCAGCTTGGAATGAAAGTTGGTCAGCTTCGTTACGTACATCAGCTTCTTCTTTACGTTTAGCATCTGCTTCTGCATTAGCTTCAGCTTCTTTAACCATTCTATCGATATCAGCATCAGTTAATGAACTACTTGATTCAATAGTAATTTTTTGTTGTTTTTGAGTTCCAAGATCTTTAGCAGTAACATTTACAATACCGTTTTTATCGATATCGAATGTAACTTCGATTTGAGGTACTCCACGTGGTGCTGGTGGTATATCTGAAAGTTGGAATCTTCCAAGAGTTTTGTTATCAGATGCCATTGGACGTTCACCTTGTAATACGTGGATATCTACTGCTGGTTGGTTATCTGCAGCTGTTGAGAATACTTGTGATTTAGATGTTGGTATTGTAGTATTTCTTGGAATTAATACTGTCATAACAGATCCCATTGTTTCAATACCTAATGATAATGGAGTTACATCTAGTAATACTACATCTTTAACATCCCCTGTGATTACTCCACCTTGGATAGCAGCACCCATAGCCACTACTTCGTCAGGGTTTACTCCTTTATGAGGCTCTTTACCCATTTCTTTTTTAACTGCTTCTTGTACTGCTGGGATACGAGTAGATCCACCAACTAAGATTACTTGATCAATTTCACTTGGGTTTAATCCAGCATCTTTAAGAGCTTGACGAGTTGGGATTAATGTTCTTTCTACTAAACTGTGAGTAAGTTCATCGAATTTAGCACGAGTTAATGTGTTTTCTAAGTGAACTGGTCCATTAGCTCCAGCTGAAATGAATGGTAATGAAATTTGAGTTGAAGTTACACCAGATAAGTCTTTTTTAGCTTTTTCTGCTGCATCTTTAAGACGTTGCATTGCCATTTTATCTTGTGATAAGTCGATAGCTTGTTCTTTTTTGAATTCGTCTACAAGGTAGTCGATAATAGCTTGGTCGAAGTCATCTCCACCTAATAAGTTATCTCCTGATGTAGCTAATACTTCGAATACTCCATCTCCTAATTCTAAGATAGATACGTCGAATGTACCACCACCAAGGTCAAATACTAATACTTTTTGATCTACATCTGTTTTTTCTAATCCGTATGCTAATGCTGCTGCAGTAGGTTCGTTAATAATACGTTCTACTTCTAATCCAGCGATTTTACCAGCGTCTTTAGTTGCTTGACGTTGAGCGTCATTGAAGTAAGCTGGTACTGTAATAACAGCTTTAGTTACTTTTTCACCTAGGTAAGCTTCAGCAGTAGCTTTTAAGTTTTGTAAAATCATTGCTGAGATTTCTTGTGGTGAGTATTTTTTACCATTTACATCTTCTTTGTAGTCTGTTCCCATGTGACGTTTGATAGAAATTACTGTGTTAGGGTTAGTAATTGCTTGACGTTTTGCTACTTCCCCTACTTGAATTTCATCACCTTTGAATGCTACTACAGAAGGTGTAGTTCTGTTACCTTCTGGGTTAGGGATTACTTTAGCTTCCCCACCTTCTAATACTGATACACATGAGTTAGTTGTTCCTAAGTCGATACCTATAATTTTTGACATATTCTTGTCCTCCTTAAATTTATAATAACTATATTTTCAAATTTATTTGTTAAAATGATTTTTCCACTCTAACAAAGTCTTATATTACTTTTCTTATTGTTTTAATTTTATATTCTACACAGTGGCTAATGCCAAATTCTTCATTTTTATGCTTACCTATTATGAGTTCACCTTAACCATTGCTGGTCTGATTACTCTATCTTTTAGTTTGTAACCTTTTTGGAATGTGTCTAAGATTACTCCGCTTTCTTTGTCGCTTTCTTCTCCTTGCATTACTGCGTGGTGGAAGTTTGGATCGAACTGAGCATTTTCAGTTTCTACTAGTTCAACACCTTCTGATTTAAGCGCTGCTTGTAATCCTTCATATACCATTTGTACACCTTTTAGAACTGTTTGTACTTCTTCATTAGTTGACTCAACTTGTAAAGCACGTTCTAGGTTATCCAAACTTGGTAAGATTTCTGTAATCACTTTTTGACTCTTATAAGCATTTATAGTGTCAATTTCTTGATTTTTACGTCGTTTAAAGTTTTCAAACTCTGCGTAAAGTCGTAAATATTTGTCTTCTGATGCTTTTACTTCTTCTTGCAGTTTTTCAATTTGTTCTTGTAATAACTCTTCTGCAGTTTTTTCAACTACTTCTTCTTTTAAATCTGTCGTTTCTTCAGTCTCAACAGTTTCTTCTGTTGTTACTTCTTCTTGTAGAGTTTCTTTTTGTTCTTCAGTAGCCATCTCTACCTCCTAATTATTTTAAATTATTATTTAAATTATCACGAACACAAGCTATAAGTGTCATGATTTTCGAATAGTCCATTCTCTTTGGTCCAAATACGGCTATTACACCTTGACCTTTAGATGTGTTATAACTACTAGACACTAATGAAAGATCATCTATATTCCCAAGCTTAAGCTCAGTTCCTATTTTAATAGATGGTTTATCAGTTACTTCATTATTATCTAGAAGCTCGACTATCTTATCATCTTCTAAGAGCGATACTACTTCTTTTAATTTTTCTACATTGTCTATATCGGGTTGCTTAAGTAAATTGTACTTACCCCCTAATGCTACAGTCTTCTTAATTTTATTTTGCAACAATCTATTTAAAGCCACCACTATCATATCGTAGTTGTTAACTTTATTCTTTAGATATTTTTCTAACTCACCATGAATCATTACGTGAGCTGTTGCCATATCCACATCATAGAAATAACTTTGAAGAAGTTTATTAATCTCTCCTATATCTTCCGCAGTGAAATCCGCATCAAGTTTATAGTTTTGTTGGAATACTTCTCCTATGTTTGTTACTAATATAACGAGAATACTACGACTACTTAGAAGAATAACCTCTATCTTATTAATGCGCCTATCTGTTTTTGTCGGGGCTAGTATCACAGCCGTACAGTCCGTTAAGTCCGATAGTACTATTGCATTTTTTTCTAGATAATTATTTTCCGAAACTATATCACCACCAGAGAGTTGTTTAAGTTTTTCATTCTCACTATTTGATAATTCATAATCTTTTTTTATGTAATCTACATAATAGCGATAACCTTTTTCCGAAGGTACTCTACCTGATGAAATATGAGTCTTTTTAATCAATCCTTCTTTTTCTAATTTACTCATATCATTTCTTATCGTTGCCGAACTGAAATCAATATTTTGAGCAATTTGTTTAGAACCTACAGGTTGATTAGTCGTAATAAAATTTTCGACTATAGATTGAAGAATGAGTACTTGTCTATCTATTAACATTGTCATCACCTATTCTCCAATTTTGTGTTTTAGCACTCTAACTATCTGACTGCTAATCACATATATAATAATATCATTAAGGTCAAAATAAGTCAATAGGTTTTTTAAAATATTTTTGACTTTTTTTGACTTTTAATCCTCAATATAAGACAAACCCTATAATATCAAGTTTTAAACATGCATCAGAGAATATATATTGAAACAAATAATAATAAATCCCTTCAAAAATTTTTACCACTTATGATATAATAAAGGTTAATCAATAGAAAAGGAGTTTTTTATAATGAAAAAAATATTTAAACTTTGCACTGTACTTTTATCTTCCCTACTTATATTAACGGCATGTAGTAGTGAAAAGACAAAAGTATTTACTACAAAATATGGAAATAATCAAGAAAATGAAACAACATTAACTTATAAAGGCGAGGTTGTTAATAGACTAAAAACTATTTCTAATATCACTGATTTAGGAACAGATGAAGAAGGAGCCTATAATAGTATAAAGAGATCTATCGACGAAGAGAATAAAGATATCGATGGACTTTCTTACACTATTGAAAAGAAAGATGGAAAAGTAATTATTACTTGGGATTTAGATTTTACTAAAATAAACTTTGAAAAAGATAAGGATCGCTTGCATTTCAAAAAATCTTCTTTAGATGAAGAAAGAAAACTAAACTACATAGAAGAAAACCTTAAGAAAAATGGTGCTGTAGAGAAAAAATAGTATTTTGTAAATAGAGTGTTTATTAGCTAGAACTTTTAATCTTGCTGATAAACACTTTTTTCTTATAAATACACTGTATTTTATCCTCGCCTTCCTTGTATCTTCAGTAAAATTCTTGTATAATAAGTAAACGAAAGAAGTTAATAGAGGTAAAAATTTTGGAACTTATTGAACTTAGAAAAGAACTCGAAGAAATTAACAAAAGAATAACGGAATTTAAAACTTCATTAAAAATAGAAGATAAAACTGAAAGAGTTGCTGAAATTGAAAATATGATGCTAGAGGCTAATTTTTGGAATGATAGTGAAGCAGCTAGCGTATTAGTTACTGAATCAAAAAGTATAAAAAAAGAGCTCGATGAATTTAGTGAAATGATAGACTATTTAGAACACTCTGAAGAGATGGTTGAATTTCTAAAAGATGAAGATGATGAAGAAATTTATCAAGATTTACTAGAAACAGTAGTCAATCTTAAAAATAGTGTTGAAGATTTTAGCTTTAGATTATTATTCTCAGAAGAATATGATAACAACAATGCTATACTAGAAATACATGCTGGAGCTGGTGGAACCGATGCTACAGATTGGTCAGAATTAATGTTGCGTATGTATGAGAGATTCTTCACAAAACAAGGATTAAAATATAGTTACTTAAACTATCAATCTGGTGATATCACTGGAGTTAAATCAGCAACTATAAAAATTGAAGGTGACTTTGCATATGGATTATTAAAAGGAGAAAAAGGTGTTCACCGAGTTGTTCGTATCTCACCTTTTGATCCATCTGGAAAAAGACATACATCGTTCGCTTCAATCGATGTAATTCCAGAATTCAATGAAAATGAAATTAATATAGAAATTAATAATGAAGATTTAAAAATTGATACTTACCGTGCTCAAGGTGCTGGTGGTCAACATATTAATACTACCGACTCTGCCGTTCGTATCACTCACCTTCCTACTGGTATCGTCGTTCAATCACAATCTGAACGTAGCCAAATACAAAATAAAGATGCCGCAATGAAAAACTTAAAATCAAAACTGTATCAACGTGAAATAGAAGAAAAAGAAAAAGAACTCGCGGCTATTCGTGGAGAGCAGAAAGATATTGGATGGGGCTCACAAATTCGTTCTTATGTCTTTACACCATATACCATGGTTAAAGATCACAGAACAAACTATGAAGTATCTACCGTTGATAAAGTAATGGATGGTGAGATTATCGATTTTATCGATGCTTATTTACATTACAATATGAAAGAAAAAGAAGTACTATAGAAAAATGGACCTACCGGTGTGTACCGATAGGTCTATTATTTTTTATTTTTTCTCATCAAATCTTTCTTCTATAAGTTTTTCTTCTGTTTTCTTCAGACTTACTTTTTTATCTCCAGAACTTGGCCATGGAAGACCTTTTAATTCATTAATATCAGCTACAGAATAATCAACCGTTACAGTTTCTATAGCAACTTTATCTTGGTAATCAACCTTGTCTTCTAAACCTTTTATACCTTTGAACTTTTCTCCAAGTTTCTCCGCTTGCTTTTTAAAGGCTTCTTTAGTTAGTCCTAATTCAGAATAAGTAATAATATTTTTGGCTGTTTGTTTCGTTACAACATCACCTTTATAATAAAGTGTAATTTCCATTTGTACACCAGGTTGTTTTTTAACATAAACCTTACTTCCTTCTTTTTCAGAACATCCCACTAAAAATACTAATAAAAATACTGATATAATTTGTAATATCTTTTTCATCTTATAAACTCTCCTATCCTTTAGATAGCACTATTATACCACAATTCGGAAGTAACGCAAACGTTATAAAAAAAGCGATACAACTATGTATCGCTCTTCTTATTATAGTTTTTCGTATTCTGCCGGAACATCAAATGGATTTTCTTTATTAATATGATCGTAGAACATAACTCCATTTAAGTGATCAATTTCATGTTGGAAACAAATCGCCGGTAAATCTGTTAACGTTAAAGTAACTTTTTCATCGTTTTCATTATAACCAACTACTTTAATTTTTGAATAACGAGGAACATATCCTTTAATTTCTTTATCTACTGATAAACATCCTTCTCCACCAGCTAAGTAACATTTTGCCGCTGAATTTGAGATGATTTTTGGATTGTATAGTGCATAAGAAACTGTATCTTCTGGGAATTCCTCATCTGGAATGTGCACAGCTATCATTCTTTTTGAAACGTTGATTTGTGGTGCAGCTAACCCTATTCCAGGTTTTAATCCTAATTTTTCTGCTTTTTCATCATCTTGTGAAGCAATAACATACTCTAATAATCCACGTAAAATAGCTTTATCTTCGTCTGAGATAGGACTTTTTACTTCTTCAGCACGCGCTCTAAGCGTTGCATGTGGATCAATAATTATATCTTTAGTAGTAATCAAATCTTTTCTCCTTTATTTCTAATTATTTATTACGGTATCTTCGTACATACATAATTATTTCACAAATGTAACAGAATGTCAAAGGTCAAAGTTTCCTAACTGACATTTTTTTAAAAGTTTTATTTTACATAAAATATCCCTCTAATTTTCTATCTTTATTTTTAAATTTTCTGAAAGTTATTTTTGTATTTTTATTTATTTCGTGTTATGATAGTACTATTGATAATTTATAAATAAATTTTTAGGAGGGTGTATTATGACTTTTGAAAATTACCAATATACAAGACCAAATACAGATCAATTAAAAGAGCAATTAGCAGAATTAGTAGAAAGACTAAACTCTGCAACTAACGCTAAAGAGACACTAGAAATTTTCAACGAATATAATGAACTTCGTGATAACGTAAGTACAATGGCACAATTATCAGAAATTCGTGTAACAATTGACACAACTGATAAATTCTATGAAGCTGAACAAGAATTTTGGGATGAGTTTGGCCCTGAGTTAGACTCTCTATACAGCAAATTCGATGAGGCTATGTTCAATTCAAAATTCAAAGAAGAACTAAAAAAAGAAATTGGAGAACACTACTTCAATCTAATTGAAACTTCTCTAAAAGTATTTAGCGATGAAATCATTGAAGATTTAAAAGAAGAAAACAAACTTTCATCAGAATATACAAAACTAACTTCAAGTGCTAAAATTCCATTTGATGGTGGAGAACACAACTTAAGTGGTATGGCTAAGTATACACAAGATGCTAACCGTGAGACTCGTTTACTAGCAAACCAAGCTGTAGCTAGATTCTTTAAAGAAAACTTAGAACAATACGATAGCATCTATGATCGTATGATTAAAGTTCGTACTCGTATTGCCAAAAAACTTGGTTTCGAAAACTTTGTAGAAGTTGCTTACCTACGCTTACGTAGAACAGACTACAACGCAAAAGACGTAGCAAACTACAGAAAACAAATTTTTGAGGAAATCGTACCTGTTGTTGAAGAACTTAAAAAAGCTCAAGCTAACCGTCTAGGGCTTGAAAAACTTTCATTCCACGATGAAGGTGTAACATTCAAATCAGGTAACCCTACTCCAAAAGGAGACCGTCCAACTCTTGTTGACTATGCAAAAACAATGTATAAAGAATTATCACCTGAAACCGATGAATTCTTCACATTTATGACTGAAAATAACTTATTAGATTTAGATACAAAACCAGGTAAAGCTGGTGGTGGTTACTGTACATTTATTCCAAATTACAAAGCACCATTTATCTTCGCTAATTTTAACCAAACACCACACGATGTTACAGTATTAACACATGAAGCTGGTCATGCTTTCCAAGTTTTCCAAAGTAGACATCATATGCCAGATTATGTATGGCCAACATACGAAGCTTGCGAAATCCACTCAATGAGTATGGAATTCCTAACTTGGCCTTGGATGAACCTATTCTTCAAAGATGAAACAGAAAAATTCAAATACTACCACATGGCAACATCAATCAAATTCTTGCCATATGGTGTTACAGTTGATGAATTCCAACACGAAGTATACGAAAATCCTGAACTAACTCCAAAAGAACGTCGTATGAAATGGTTAGAAATAGAAAGAAAATACTTACCATCTCGTTACTATGAAGATATTCCAGAACTTGATGAAGGTTTATTCTTCTATAGACAAGGTCATTTATTCGGTGCACCATTCTACTACATCGACTATACTTTAGCTCAAGTTTGCGCCTTCCAATTCTGGAAAAAAGCTAACGAAAATAGAGAAAATGCATGGAAAGAATACCTACACCTATGTAGACTTGGTGGAACTAAACCATTCTTAGAGTTAGTTAAAGAAGCTAACTTAGAAAACCCATTCGAAGACGGAACTATCTCTAATATCGTTCCAGAACTTAGAAAATACATTGACTCTGTCGATGCAACAAAATTCTAGTATAGTTAAAGACGAGATTTACTCGTCTTTAACTTTATAGAAATATTTTTTTAATATTAGGAGGATACAATATGAAAGAAAAAAAGATAGCAGCATTTTTTGATATTGATGGAACTCTTTATAGAGATTCTCTAATGACAGAACATTTTAAAAAATTAATAAAATACGAAGTTGTTGATGAAAAATATTGGCTAAATGGTGTAAAGGATAGTTATATCAACTGGGATAAGAGATTCGAAGACTATGATAACTATCTTTTCGGCGTTTCTGAAGCTTATGTACAAGCAATAACAGGCCTTCACAAAAAATATATTGACTTCGCGACTGAACAAGTTATGAAACTTAAAGCTGATCGTGTCTATAAATTCACACGAGATATTATAGAAAAACACAAGAAAAATGGACACCTTATCATCTTCATTTCAGGAAGTCCTGACTATCTTGTAGAGGCGATGGGGAAAAAACATCATGCATTTTTAGCTATAGGTAGTAAGTATATTATAGAAGATGAGAAATTTACAGGTGAAGTAGTTCCAATGTGGGATGCAGATAGCAAAAACAAAACTATCGATAGACTAGTTGAAGAATACAACATTGATCTTGATCAATCTTTCGCTTATGGTGATACTAACGGTGATTACAATATGTTAAGACGTGTTGGAAATCCTGTAGCCATGAACCCAAGTCGTGAATTACTAAGTAAAATTAAAGAAAACAAAGAACTAGCTGAAAAAGCTACTATTCTTATTGAACGTAAAGACGTTATTTATAAAACAAAAGCTAATATAGATATTGTAGAAATATAAAAGAAAACTCAAGGTAATCGACATTATGTCATACCTTGAGTTTTTATAATCAATAAATATTAAGTATTATATAAAAATTCAGAACCCTCTTCACTATTAAGATTAACTCCAGAAACTAATCTATTACCCACTTTTTTATAAAGCTGAGGTTGAGTGGTAAAAGTTATCTTACTTCCATCTTCCTTAATAAGTTTAAAGCTCTTGCCATTTACAGACCATTCAATTGATTCTCCGTTATATTTTTTTAGAAGATATCCTTTATATCGATTTACAAGATCAGAGCTCATTTTTCTCGCTCCTTCTTCACTTGTTGCTCCACCTATTCCTTGAGCATCTGCAGGCAATGAATTACTATCATTTAATAACGCAGGATTCGGACCACCTAATTCGACATCAGATCTTTTTTTCTTACGCTCAAACTCTCTTGCTTTTTCTGCAAGTTCCTTAGCCTTTTGTGCAGCTTCTTGAGCTTTTTCATAAAGTTTATTACCTACATCGCTTAATAATTGTTTTAGACTATTATTATTGAATTTATATTTTTCTAATATTTGAGAGAGATTTTTGTTAAAGTTCACATCTAGTTTAATATTTTTTATCTCTTCTTCTGCTCTCTTATAATTTTCAATGTCGGCATTTAACCAGTTAATAGCAGCTGAAAAGTTTGAATTTGTATCAAGTTTCTTAGCTCTATCTAGACTATCTTTTGCTTCATCAACCTTTTTGTCATTTAAACTAATAGAAGTATTTCTAACCTCTTTTGCAACTTTAATATCAGTTTTGATAGTAGGAATAACCTTCTGCGCAACATCAGTAGTTAGAGTTTCTAAGCCTTTTTCTCCAGCTTCGAAATCGTGACTGATATTAATCATATCAACATATTTTTGATACTCTTCTTTTACCTTCTTATCTTTTCCACTACCAAACATAAAATAGTAAGCTGTAGCACAAATAATGAGTGCAACAATAACACTCGAAAATATAGCAATACTTTTTTTCATATATATTCTCCTCTATTATAAAATATCCAATTCCGTGGTTTATAAAATTATTATCTCATAGAAAATTGTATTTTACTAGAAAAATTTTAACATACAATATGTTTATATAAGTTTGATAATAACTTGTAGCACTCTGGATATGCAGAAAATTTTAATCCATGTATTCTTCCCTTATTAAAATATTTAATAGTACATTCTTTTTTATTATGATTATAATCTAGCCCCACAATATTTCTATAGTATATCTTATAACCAAAAAACTTATAAAACCTTTTTATAGAGAAGATTTTCAAGTACTCTTCCCTAAAATATATATCACAATCATAACTAAATGAAATTCTATAATCTACACGTTCTAAAACCGATAAGTCCTTTCCACTTAGTATTTTATTTAACCCATTCCTTATTTTAGAAATATTAGAATTATACTTTTTTAGATAATAATCAAAATCCGCTGTTAAAAGTATCCTCTCTACATTAGTTAAAGTATTAAAATTAATTGTATCCATATAAAAAACCTCCTTAATATACTTAGTATATTAAAGAGGTTGGACAGAATGTGGGAAAACTAATTTTTTATAGATATTTCTTAATTATTTTCAACGCACCCATTTTTATTATAAGTTTTGTTGCACCTTTTGGTTCTAATACCCTCTTTACTGATTTACTCATTAAAATTCTAACTAGTTTATTCATTTCTACACCTCGTTCTCTTCTAATATTTTTACGTTATCTCCTTGGCTATTTAGCCACATCTTTATTCCATCGCCATAGCTTTCTGCCACAATCGTATGAACTTTATCTTCTGATTTTATGACCTTTGCTGTTGGTAATCTGTCTAACATTGCTTCAAGCGATGGCCCGCTAAACTTAAATGTAAATTTCTTTAGTTTTCCTCCGTACATAAACTGGATTCTCTTACGAAATTCTCCGTCCTCGAATCTATCTCTATATGGAATATAGAAAGTTTCATCTTTAAATTTAATATTACTCATTCTATCAATTCGAAAGACTAGTGGTACATCTTCTTCACTAGTTATTCCATAGGCTATTAAATAAAAATAAAATTCTGAGAACATAATAGAAATAGGACGCACTTCTTTTTTAGTTTGTTTCTTATCCATTCTAGTATAATCAAAGGTTATAACTCTTGTTTCTCTAATTACATTTGATAGACTCCACAATACCTCTAGTAAATCTTTTCCATGTTGAAGTTCAGTATAATAATAATCTTCATTATTAATCAACTCTCTTACATGTATTTTACTTTCACGACTTAATTGATTCTGTAATTTTTTTAGTAGTAAAGACATTTCTTTTTTATTAAATGCTCTACTTTCTAATAAAATCTTACTTAACGCCAAGATATCCTGTTGAGTAAGAGTATTATCATTTTCGCTAACAGCTTTATAAATATACTCTTTGTTCTTTACTATTATTTCAAATTCTCCTATCTCTTCTTTCTTCTCAAATAGATAATCACGCAATTCATCAATATCTCTTTGAATAGTTTTAAGAGAAACTCCATATTCATTAGCTAAGTCTTCTTTCACTAATCTCTCTCCACGTCTAAGTCTATCGTATATTTCTAATCCACGAAACTTTTTATCCCTTGAATTATCCAAATTAATCTCCTCTTTCTCATCAAGTCTTATTTTTCATTATATCCTATAGAAAATTCACTTTCAATCAATTTTCTTATTATTTTTTATAATAAATACTATATTTTATAAACATATTTTACATTGAAAATTAGACATATTTTGTCCTTTATTTTAAAAAAATGATATTTTTATCTTTTGTGAAAAATAACAATTTCAGTCTTTACATTTCAAATTACCACTAATAATCTAATTCTAAATATTATTACTAAATAAAAAAGCCGTTGACTCCTGTATCATTACAGTTGTCAACAGCTTTAAATATATAATTGTAGTTTATTTTATTCTTCTGAATCTTTCCACACAAATAGCGCTCCAACACTATTAATGATATAGAAAATATATTTACCAACATTAGCGAAGTTTCCTTGAACTACTGCTTTTGTAAGTTGAACAATATTATATAGTAACCAGAATGGCCATTGTGTCGTTAGCTTAAATGTATTTAATCCATTACCCATTAATGAGAATGCAAATGCAATTGTAGTTATATATGCAAGAGTACTCATCTTACCATGATATCCAATATAGTTTGTTGCATATGAGAATACAAATGAAAGAATCGCAATTGCTGTTAAAACTGTATATAATTTAGCTTTAGACATTGTATTTGGCTTATCTGTAGATTTATTCCATACATAGATCGCACCCAAATAGATTAAAAATGTTACAGGGTATGTGATAATCGCAGCTTTGTTACCCAGGATATAATCAATAACTCCTGATAATACAGCATTAATAATACCTAAGTAATTACCAAGTTTACTTAATTTTCCTGTAAATCTTGTAGATAGCATTGAGATACCAACGTTAATTACAGAAATAAGTCCAAATGGAACAAGTGCAGTCCATGGACCCCAATCAACGAATTTATCTAATCTCGTTGCTAAATAACCTGATGCAATAGCAATACTAATTACTAAAACAACCCCTAGTAAATCAAACCATTTTGATGTTGCGAATATTTTTAATTTTTGTTTCATAAAGCCTTTTATTCCTTTTTAAAAGTATCATATTAAGTTAATGTAATCTTAATTTTTTTGGTTCTTAGTAGCTTTTTTATATCGCTTACTAAAAATCCACTTCCATTATACACCAAACATTTTTCACTTTCAATCAATTAATTCCCATTTTTTTACTATACTATTATATAACATAAATATATTTTTATAAACTAAACACTACAATATCTTTTATTTTAAATTTTATCTGATGCATAAAAGAGAAAATGCTTTTATTTAGTTTTCTTAAAACAATTTTATTCACCTTATAAAACTTTTCTTTTTGTATTAATTTGTTTCTTATCACTTTACTTTCTAACTGATAATGATTATAATTTATAGTAGATAAAACATGAAAGTGAGTATATTTATTAATGAAGAAAAATAAATTATTTATGGCCCTAATGGCTGGTACTATCGTTATTAGCGGATGTGCTGCTAAAACTGAAAAAAAAGAAGAAAGCAAAACTGCTCAAGTTGATACATCTAAAGGTACAAAAGAACAACTTAAACAAGCTACTGAGCATTATAAAAAATTCGTAGAAAACCAAGTAGATACTCTACTTAAAGATACTGAAAAATTCGCTGAAACTATTAAAGCTGGAAATCTTGAAGAAGCTAAGAAACAATATCCTGTAATTCGTATGGCTTATGAACGTTCAGAGCCAATCGCAGAAAGTTTTGGTGAACTAGATGTGAATATCGACTTCCGTCTTGCTGACTACTTAGAAGAAAACAAAACAGAAGAAGGATGGCGTGGATTCCACAGAATCGAAAAAATCATGTGGGAACAAAATACTACTAAAGGTACTGAAGAATACGCAGACCAACTAGTAAAAGACATTAAAGAATTAAAAGCTAAAGTCGCTACTGTTGAAGTTACTCCTGATTTAATGGTAACTGGAGCTGTTGACTTACTTAACGAAGTTGCAACGCAAAAAATCACAGGAGAAGAAGAAATTTACTCTCACACTGACCTATACGACTTTAAAGCTAACATCGAAGGTGCTGAAGAAATCTTTAAGATTTTTAAACCTTTAATCGAGAAAAAAGATAGTAAATTAGCTAATGATTTAACTGAAAAATTTGCTACAATAAATAGCTTATTAGACAAATATAAAACTGATGACAAACACTATAAACTGTACACTGACTTAACTAAAGAAAACACTAAAGAACTTTCTGAAGCAGTAACAAAATTAGGAGAACCACTTTCTCAAATGGGTGTAATTTTAGACGAAGAGGCTAAGTAATATGGAAGAATCTGGTAAAAAATGGATTGACAAAAAAATAACAAGACGTGATTTCCTAAAAAAAGCAGGAATGACTGGAGCAGGTGCGGTTGTTGGAGCTTCTGCCCTTGGTGGATTTTTCGCAAACAAAGCTGAGAATAACCGAGCTATAGCTGACGGAGAAGAAAAAATTACATTCTATGGAAAACACCAAGCTGGAATTACTACTCTTATGCAAAAATGTGTTTATTTTGTCGTACTAGATTTACACTCGACTAAGCGTGATGATGTAATCGACATGTTTAAGGAATGGACTAAATATAGTGAAAAATTAATGAACGGTGAACTAGTTGAACCCGCCCTTAAAAACCATTATTTACCACCAAAAGATACTGGAGAAACGGTAGGGTTAAATCCCTATCGTTTAACTCTGACATTTGGAGTTAGTCCAAGTTTCTTAAAGAAAATGAACTTAGAGAATAAAAGTCTTGAAGAATTTAAAGACTTACCTCCTTTCGCAAGAGAACAACTAAAAGAAAAATATACAGGTGGAGACATTTGTATTCAAGCATGTGCAGATGATGAACAGGTAGCCTTCCACGCAGTACGTAACCTAGTTAGAAAAGCCCGCTCTACTGTTACTATGAAGTGGAGCCAATCTGGTTTTGCCGCTATCGGTAATCGTCTTGAAACACCGCGTAACCTTTTCGGATTTAAAGATGGTACTGCTAATGCAACTAAAGAAGACCAATTTGATAAGATTGTATGGTGCGATAAGGACAACTGGATGAAAGATGGTAGCTACATGGCTGTTAGACGTATCCAAATGCACCTTGAGACATGGGATAGAACAAGTCTAAATGAACAGGAAAATACTTTCGGAAGATATAAAGATAGTGGTGCTCCTTTCGGAGAAACAGATGAATTTGCACCAATTGATCTTAATAAAAAAGGTCCAGATGGAAAGCCACTAATCCCTGTAACTTCACACGTCCACTTAGCACATAAACCTGGTGTAGAATTATTAAGACGTTCTTATTCTTATTCAGACGGTATTAATGAAACTACAGGACAATTCGACTCTGGTTTACTATTTATCTCATTCCAAAAAGATCCAAAACAATTTATAACTATCCAAAATAGCTTAGGGAATGAAGATAAGATGAATGAATATATAACTCACATCGGTAGCGGTCTATTCGCATGTTTTGGAGGAATTAAGGAGGGTGAATATATTGGCCAAAAACTATTTGACTAAGATTATTATAGCTTTTATAGTACTTTTTAGTTTTAGTTCACCATTTCTAAAAAATATCGTAGCAAAAGAATCGTACAGTAATCTTTTTATAAAAATTACCGATGCTAATACTGCAATAAAAAATAACGAACAAGACAAAGCTAAAAAATTAATTGAAGAATTTAAAACAGAATTTGAAGTAACGAAAAATTCAGATTCTGAAGCTGGAAAAAAAGTTAAACAAACATTAAAATCAAATGATATTAATGAAGAACAACTTAGAGAATTATCAACTGCTCTACTTGCTTTTGAAAATGAACAAAATCCTTTAGACGTTGAAGCCGAGAAAAAAGCTTTTAAAACAAAACTTTACCCCGCTTTCGATAAATTAGAAAAGGCAATCGACACTAAAGATGTTGAAACTATGAAAGCAGAATATGTTAAATATAATGCTGCTTGGGTTCGCAATGAAGGTATCGTAAGAACACTTGAACCTGCTTACTACGGAAAAGTAGAAACAACAATGTCATTTCTACGTAGTTCTATGGAAGTTGAGCCTTATGACTATCAAACTACAAAATTATATTTAACAGATTTAAAAACTTACCTAGATGATTTCCTTGCTGGGAAAAAATTAGAACAAAATTCAGAAGTTAAAACGCTTGATCAAGGGATAAAACTTCTTGAAGATAGTCTTACAGCCTTTAAAGAAGGTAACAAAACCCAAGGTTCACAAAAAATGAAGAAATTCATTGAAGTTTGGCCTGTTATTGAAGGAGAAGTACGTACACGTAACGCTTCTCTATATACAAAAGTAGAGAGCGAAACTCCGATCATTATGGTTAAAGGTAGTGAACAAAAGTATCAAGATCAGCTTAAAAACCTAATCTCAGAGCTTTCAAAAATCGATACAAAATCTAACTATACTGCTATAGATTCTATGCTGATTTTACTTCGTGAAGGTGTTGAAGCATTAATAATCGTTTTATCTTTAGCAAGTGCATTAAAAGCTGCCAAGCAGAAAAAAGGATTAATCTGGATTTATGCTGGTGCCTTAGTAGGTATCCTTACTAGTATACTAGCAGCCGTTATTTTAAAATACTCATTCCCTGCTCTATCATCTGGTACTAACCGTGAAATCATCGAAGGTGTTGTTGGTATATTCGCAGTAATCATGATGATAGGTATTGGAATCTGGCTACATAGTAAGAGTTCTGTAAAAGCATGGAAGAAATATATGGATACAAAGTTAAATCTAGTACTTTCTACTGGAAGCTTTATTTCTATGTTTACACTTAGCTTCCTAGCAGTATTCCGTGAAGGGGCCGAAACTATATTATTCTATGCTGGTATTATGCCACTAATCACAACAGCTAACCTACTAATCGGGATAGCACTTGCTATTGTCGCTTTAATAATTATCGGTATAATTATGGTTAAAGCTTCTGGAAAATTACCTATTAGCAAAGTATTTCTAGTTCTATCTTGGTTAATATACATTCTAGGATTCAAAATGCTTGGAGTAAGTATACATGCTTTACAAATAACTGACATCCTATCAAATCACATTATAGATTATCTACCTACTATTGAAATTTTGGGAATTTATCCTAGTTTTGAAGTAGTAATAGCTCAACTAATTTACATTATTGTTGTAGCCATTAGTATATTCTATGAAAAATCTAAAAATAAATAGGTAACTAACGATGAAATATGGAGATAAAGTTTCTACCGTGGATCATCTAACCGAACTTAGAAAGAGACTAATACTAAGCCTTGTGTTTTTTATTGTCTCTTTCATAGTTAGTTTATTATGGTCAGCGGATATTTATAAATTTTTAACTAGTAATTTTAATAATAAATTGATTGTTCTTGGACCTAATGATATACTATGGATATATCTAACTCTTGCAGGACTTTGTGCATTCACATTTTCGATACCATTTATTTGTTATCAAATTTGGGCATTTATAAAACCTGCATTAGAAGAAAGAGAAGCTCGTGCATTACTAGCTTATATACCAGCGGTATTCATTTGTTTTTCAGTAGGATTAGCTTTTGGGTTCTTTCTAGTAACTCCTGCTATCTTAAATGTGCTTCTTTCTATAGGAGATGATTTATTTAACACTCAATTAACAGCTCAAAACTATCTATCATTCGTCATTAATACGACAATACCGATAGCGATACTTTTTGAGTTTCCTGTTATTGTTGCATTTCTAACATCATTAGGTATATTAACACCTACCTTCTTAACTAGAAATAGAAGATATGCATATTTTATACTAATTGTAATAGCAGTAGTCATTACCCCTGCTGACTTTATAAGTGATATCGTTATGTCAATACCACTAATATTAATTTATGAAATTAGCATTATTATTAGCAAGTATATTTACAACAAAAGAGGTGAAAAGTAATGGGATTTTTACGTGATATAGGAGCACCTGGAGTTATAGTACTTATTATAGCCGCTCTAATAATCTTTGGTCCTAAACGTCTACCTGAACTTGGAGAATCAATCGGAAAAATGTTCACATCATTTAAAAAATCAATTTCGGGATTAACAGAAGAGGAAAACTCAGATAAAAAAGACGAAAAAAAAGATAACTAGAAAAAGACTTTACAATATGTTTTAAGCATATCTGTAAAGTCTTTTTCTTTTATATTATTTTCCTAACTCTGTTAAATCATATGGTGTTTGTTGATAAACTTGGTTTAACCAGTTGTGGTAGAATAAGTAAGCCACTCCACGCCATCTATTTTTAGGTGCCTTCGTATCATCATTTCCTGGGTAATAGTTCACAGGAACTTCGATTGGAAGATTACTATTCTTATCACGTACATATTCATTATGAAGTGTATCTGCATCATATTCTATATGTCCTGTTACAAAAATCTTTCTAAGATCTTTAGTCGCAGCGATTAATGTCCCAACCTCTTCTGATCTCGCTAATACATCAAGTTCAGAAATAGTTGGTAGTTTCTCTTCTTCAATTTTAGTGTGTCTAGAATGAGGGGCTAAGAAAGTATCTGTAAATCCTCGTGTTAATGTATGATTTTCTATAAGAACATCATGTTCAAAAACTCCAAATATCTTATCATCTACTTGTTCTTTTTTGACACCAAAGTGATAGTATAAACTAGCTTGCGCTGCCCAACAAATATTTAATGTTGAAAAAACATGAGTCTTACTCCATTCAAAAATGCTATTCAGTTCTTCCCAGTAATTTACATCTTCAAATTCTAATTGTTCAACAGGGGCTCCTGTAATAATAAGTCCATCATAATATTTATCTTTCACTTCATCAAATGTTTTATAGAATTTCTCTAAGTATGACTGTGCTGTGTTTTTTGCGATATGACTTGCCGTATGAAGAAATTCTACAGTTATTTGAAGCGGAGAGTTTCCTAAAAGTCTTAGTAATTGACGCTCAGTTTCTTCTTTTTTAGGCATCAGATTCAAAATTAAAATTTTCAATGGTCGTATATCTTGATTTTTAGCTCTATTCTCTTCTATTACAACTACTCCTTCTTCTAATAATTTGTTCTTTACCGGTAATTCATTTTGAATACATATTGGCATTGTGTTGTCTCCTTAACTGTTCTTTATCTTAAATAAAAAAACTCGCCACTATTACAAATTAATGCAATAGGGACGAGTTTATCGTGTTACCACCCATGTTTATGGATATAAATATCCACCTTAATCGGTACGTGTTCATACCGCTGTGCTATATCGCGCACTAACGTAATTACCTATTAGATAATTATTACTCCGAGACCATTTTCAATTACATCTCATCTTACTTTCTTACACCAACCGAAAGCTCTCTGTTTTGAATCAATTATAATCTACTTATCTCTTCAATGTGTTTCATATTAGTTTACTTAATAGTATAAAGAATTTAACACTATTTGTCAATAGAAAGCGTCTCAAAAATAAAATCTCTTAAATATTATTTCGAGAAAAAAATACTAAACTTATTTATTAAACTCAATAAGTTCGAACTTGTTTCCATCATAATCAAGAACACTAACTGAAGTATTTACTATAACTCCGCGTCCTACTTCTTTAATACCTTTTTGAGTTAAGAAAGAACGAATTAAACCACCGTGACATACAGCTAATATCGTTTTATCTGGGTGTTCTTCATGCTTTTCTTTAAAGAATGCTTCCACTCTATCAGCAGCATCAGAATCTAGTTCCATTCCTCTCGTTTCTCCAGCCTTAAGACCAGCGCCATACTCTGCAAAAGAAACTCCTTCATACTCCCCGTATGACTTCTCTATTAATCTTTTATCTTTAATTACCTCTAATTTTTTATTATCTTCACTATTTGAATTATCAAGCATATATCTTGCTGTATCGTATGCTCTATCTAAAACACTACTATAAGCTATATCGATATCATAACCTTCAATTTTCTTACCTGCTGCAATTCCTTGACGAATTCCTTCTTCATTTAGAGGAATATCTGTATGCCCTTGAACCATTTTATTTTTATTATAATCTGTTTCTCCATGTCGTGCTAAAATTATACGCATATATTCTTCTCCTTTATTAAAATAAGGGAGAAACTTATAAAAACTGCTCTTTACTAAATCACAATCTCTAAGTCTCCCCTTGTTTTACCTATATATTAAATTTCTCTAATTTGAACTCTTGTCCATCATAATGTACCACATTTAATGCAGTATTATTAATTAGCATATTAGACTCAGGATATAATCCTAATGTTCTTAAAAATACACGAATTAATGCACCATGACAAACTACTAAAATTGTATCATCTTTATGATTTAAGTATTTTTCATTAAAAAATGAACTAGCTCTCTCATAAACATCTTCATCTTTTTCTACCGACTCTAATCCTTGTTCAGTTTCAAGTGCAGAAAAATACTCATCAAATGTACTACCTTCAAAATCTCCAAAGAATTTTTCGATTAAGCGCTCATCAGTAGTTATTTCTTTAGAAACATTTTGACTATTATTAGAGTTATCAAGCATAAGTCTTGCTGTTTCTACCGCTCTTTTCAAAGGGCTACTGAATGCATAATCGATATTGTGATCACTTAGCTTTTCTCCCGCAGAAGTCGCTTGATTTCTACCAGTTTCATTTAATTCA
>CAUUCZ010000013.1:0-25343 GCA_963543895.1 uncultured Gemella sp.
TTTGTCAAGAACTTTTTTATAATTTCTTAACATTTAATATTTTGAAATGTTTGATCGTTCGTCTTCTTCTTGAGAAGACTTTTACTATTCTATCATCTGTTTTAAATCTTGTCAACATTATTTTTCATATTTTTTCATTTATTTTCAATGTTTCTTTATATTTACTATTTACAACCATTTTCTATTGAGATATTATATAAATAACATAGTTTAAGGAGGATTTTTTATGATTATTTTTAAAGAACCTATCGACGTCTCACTTCAACAAATTGAAGACTATAAAAATGAATTTATTATCAACAACGAAATAATTCAAGGTGCTGCTAATATGAGGGACTTATCTATTTCTGAGTGGGTACAATTTGCTGAAAATACTAAACATAAAGAAACTGTCACTCCAGGTTTTGTTACTGCTCACACTTTCTTTGCTGTAGATAATAATATGATCGTCGGTATTATTAACGCTAGACATGCACTTAATGATTATCTATTAAACTTTGGTGGCCATATAGGTTATAGTGTTAGAAAGTCAGAAAGAAGAAAAGGTTATGCCAAG
Source organism: uncultured Gemella sp. (assembly GCA_963543895.1). Taxonomy (GTDB): domain Bacteria; phylum Bacillota; class Bacilli; order Staphylococcales; family Gemellaceae; genus Gemella. Next base: position 557 of record CAUUCZ010000013.1, read on the forward strand.
AAAATGTTAATCTATGCTTCTGAGTTTTTGTTTTCACTTGGTCTAGACAAAATTTTAGTTACCTGTGATAAAAATAACATTGCTTCGAAACGTACTATAGAATCTTGTGGTGGCATTCTTGAAAATGAAGTAATAGAAGAAACTAGAACTACACTAAGATATTGGATATATAAAAAATAAGGTTAGGTTGGAATTTACTCCAACTTAACCTTTCTATTTCATTTCTACTACAGTAGCTCCCATTCCACCTTCGTTTTGACCTCCGGTTCTATAGCTAGCTACATATCTGTTGTTTTTAAGATATTCTCCAATATTTTTACGAAGTATACCAGAACCTAAACCATGAATAATTGTAAATGTGTCATACCCTTGAAGTATTACTTTATCCATGTAATTTTCAATCTCTCTAATAGCCTCTTCTGTATTTAATCCTATTACATTGATATCAATACCCACTTTTTTACTACTTACACTACTTGTGCTTACATATCTTTTAGCAATTTCTGGTTCACTATCGATTTTTCTAACTTCTTTTTTCTTAATATTTAATTTCATAGCTCCCATTTTAATTTGTAGGTTATTTCCGGAAATTTCTAATACAGTCGCTCTTTGGTTGTAACTTAGTACAAGTACATCATCCCCCACTTGTATTTCACTATTATTAAACTTAGGTTCACTTTCTAGTTTTCTTTGTAGTTTTATATTATTCTTGCTCTTATCCATAGAATGAAGTAATTCATTAAGTTCATGTTGTTTTAAAAAAGTATTATCTTTAAATTCTTTGTAAATTTCAAGCATCTCTTCTTTTTTCTCTTCTATTTCCTTATTTAACTCTATACTTAAATCATTATATAGACTTTCTTTATATTCTTCATATTTCTGTAGATTAGACTCCAGCGTTTCTTTAACTTCATCAATTTCATCTAAGCTTTTATTTATATACTCTAATTTATAATCATATTCTCTAATACTTTCCGATAGTTTATCTATGAAGAGATTATTCTCTTTTGTATTAACTTCTAATAACGAACTTGCCTCGTCTATAATAGATTGCTCTAAACCTAATTTTGCTGAAATGTTAATTGCATTAGATTTCCCCGGTAAGCCTATAATAAATCTATAAGTTGGTTTTAATTTCTCAAAATCAAATTCCATAGATGAGTTTTTATAATACTCTGATTCGAAACAATAGTTTTTAATTTCTGGATAGTGTGTTGTACATAGCATCGTTGCGTTTAGATTCTTAAATTTCTCTAATAACGCAATTGACAGAACAGCACCTTCACTTGGATCAGTTCCTGAACATAATTCATCTAATAGAATAATACTCTTATCATTTGTTTTATTTAATATATCAATTATATTAGTCATATGTGAAGAAAAAGTAGATAAGTTATTCTCGATTGATTGTTCATCGCCCACGTCTACAAATACCTCTTCAAAAAATCCAACCGTTGATTCCTCTAATGCTGGAATATAAAATCCTAAATGTGAAAGATAGACACATAATCCAACTGTTTTCAAAATTACAGTCTTACCACCAGTATTAGGACCAGTTATTATTAGTGAATTTCCTTTATTGTCTAGAATAACATCATTTTTCACAACTACATCTTTATCAATTAATGGATTGTATGCTTTCTTTAGATTAAGTTCTTGTGAATTTACTATGTTTTGTTTATTAAAGCCATTTCTTGCACAAAAGTTCATTTTTGAAAAAATAAACTCTATTTGTGAGAAATTCCAAAGTGAATTTATAAGTTCATCAGCTTTTTCTTTAATAACTTCTGATGCTTCTTTTAAAATTCTAAGTATTTCTTCTCTTTCTTTACGTTTTAGTATTCCGATTTCATTATTAATCTCTACATTTTCTTTTGGTTCAACATAAAAAGTGTTACCTGAAGCACTCTCATCATGGATAATTCCACCAAAATCATTTTTATATTCTGGTTTTACTAAAATTACATCGCGATCATTTCTCTTTGTAACAATTGCTTCAGTTAATTTTTTAACATTTGAACGTAAGATATTTTTTAAAATCTGATCACTTTTATTTTTCAACTTAGAAATATTTACTTTGATATTTTTCAGTTCTAAAGAAGCATCTGGTCTTATATAACCGTCCTCATCTATTATTCTATCTAGATATCTTTCAAGATCACTAAAATCATCTAGTTTAACTACATATTTTGTTAAACTTGCATATGAAGAATGTTCTTGTAATTTAATATTCTCAAATCTTCTAGAAAATCTATCATAAGTTATAATATTCCTTAATATATAGAAGAGTTCCTTTTCTGAAAGGACACTATCAATTTTTGCTTTCTTGACACTAGCATTATAATCAAATATTTTTAATTTGAATTCATTTGGATACTTTCTTAGTAAATCATATCCTTCCTCATTTTCTTTATGAACTTCTACTAACTTATCATAGTCTGTTATATATTCTAAATTTCTTATTTTTTCATAAGATAACTCTGAGAAACAGTATTTCTCTATATCTTTTAAAACTAAATCTAAATTAAGTTTCTTTTGAGTAATTTTATTCAATCTAATCTCACTCCTTCTATCTATATTTACATGCTTTATCTTTTTATAACACAAACTATTATACACTAATTACAAACATTAAACAATTTCTTTCGATTAAAATCATAAGCTGGTTTAAATTTACAAAAAATTCGAAGTACTTTATGCACTCCGAATTTTTCAATTATTTATTAAAAAATAAACTTATAAACTGTTTTGATAACACTGGTGTGTTTTGTATTATATAGTCTGGTAACACTGAATCTTTAAATATCGCTATCTTCCAGTCCGGTGTCGGCAATACTGTTACTAAATACAATACTACGAAAACTATTAAATAGATTTCCACAAACCCTAAAATAGCTCCTAAATATCTATCCGTTATTTTTATTAACGGTAATTTTCTAACAACTCCTAATGTTTGTGCTAGAATTTGTATTATTAATCGAATTACAATAAATAATACAATAAATGAAACTATTCGGTAATATGCAGTTGGAATATTTAAACCTATATATATTCCTTCTAAACCATCTGTAACATCAGTTGGAATTGGTATCATACTTGTAAATAAATATGCTAATCTTGAACTGAATAACATAGATACTACATAACCTATTACAATTGTTCCTAGATAAAAAATTTGCATGATTAGCCCACGTTTGTATCCCAAGTACGCACCTGCAGCTAATAATAATGCAATAATTATATCAACCATGTTTTCTCCTTTCCAATCATAATCTATTTTACTTTAATGTCTTATGATTAGTATATTGATATTTTACTCTATCAACTTTAAAGTAGCATTAATCTATTTTAGACTAATGCTACTTTTTTAATTTAACATTTAATTATTATTCTACTCCAATAATATATGGATATACTGGTTGTCCTGATTCAATAAGTTCTACTTCTACATCAGGATATTTTTCTTCGATTAGTTGCTCTAAGAAATCAGTGTATTCTTCAGTACTTTCTTCACCAAGGTAAAGCGTAACAATTTCAGAATCTTCATCAAGTGATTTTTCTAATAATTCTTCTAGTACTGTATTAAGTGATAAATTAGAAACTACAATCTTACCATTTCTAATTCCCATAAATTCATCTTTCTTAATTTCAACACCTTCAATATTAGTATCACGAACGGCATGAGTAACTTCTAAAGTACTTACTGTAGATAAGACTTCTTGCATGTTTGCAAAGTTTTCTTCTGCAGTTGCTTGTGGATTATATACCATTACTGCAGCTAGTCCTTGCGGTGCTGTTTTACTTTCAACAACAAAAATATTTTCTTCTGCTAACTCAGCAGCTTGTTTTGCTGCAAGTTGGATGTTTTTGTTATTAGGGAAAATAAAGATATTTTTAGCATTAACTTCTTTTATAGCTTTCATAATATCCTCAGTAGATGGATTCATCGTTTGTCCACCTTCAACGATATAATCAACTCCCATTGAAGTTAAAACTTTACTTAATCCAGCTCCCATTGAAATAGAAATCATCGCTTGTTCTTTAAGTTCTTTTGGAGCACTTGCTTGTTTAGCTTCTTGTTTTCTAAGAACTTCACGGTGTTGTTCTCTCATATTATCAGATTTAATTTTGATAAGTTCTCCGTAGTGTTGCCCATAGTTGAACACATCTCCTGGAGTTTCTGTGTGAACGTGAATTTTTACATACTCACTATCAGAGATAACTAATAATGAATCCCCAAATTTACTCATATCTTCACGGAATTTATCTTCATTAAATTCTTTTTTCTCTTTATCAAGACGCACAGTGAATTCTGTACAGAATCCATACACAATATCTTCTGGGCTCATGAAATCCATATCGTGATCATCTTCGAATTGCATGTCAACAACATTAGTTTCTACCGCTTCTAAACCTTCGATTTTTTCACCTTTTAGTGCAGCTACAAATCCTTGATATACACAAACAAGACCTTGACCACCTGAGTCTACTACACCAACTTCTTTTAAGATTGGTAATAATTCAGGTGTTCTTTTTAGTGACGCTTGCCCTTCAGCATATATAGCTTCCATTACTTCTACTACAGAAGTAGTGTTTTCAGCTGCTTTTACTCCAGCTTCTGCAGCTTCACGAGCAACTGTTAGGATTGTTCCTTCTACAGGTTTAATTATCGCTTTATATGCAATACTTACACCATTTTGAATAGCTTCAGCAAATTCTTTTGCATTAACTTCCTTTTTATCAGCGATGTGTTGAGACATCCCTCTAAATAGTTGAGAAAGGATAACACCAGAGTTTCCACGTGCACCCATTAATAAACCTTTAGAAAAAGATTTACCTAATTCACCAATGTTTTCAACAACATTTGCAGCTGTTTCTTTTGCACCTGATGACATCGAAAGGTTCATATTTGTTCCTGTATCACCATCTGGTACAGGGAAAACGTTCAATGCGTTTATTTTTTCTGCATTTTTAGCTAAATTTTTCGATCCTAAGTCGATCATTTCAGCTAAAATAAGTCCGTTAATTTTCTCCACTATCTTTCCTCCTATTTATTTACCTTGATGCCTTGAATGTAAATGTTAATTTCATCTACTTTAACACCTAGTGTTTTTTCTATTTGATATTTAACTGAAGATTGAACATTGTTAGCTATTTCCGAAATTTTTGTTCCATACATAACAATAATATATAAATCAATAACAAGTTTATCTTCGTCTTTTTTTACTTTAATTCCTTTTGCGTAATTTTCTTTACGTAAAATTTCTGTAATTCCATCTTTAACTTGATTTTTACTAGCCATTCCTATAATTCCGTAGCAACTTACCGCTGCTCCACCGGCTACTGACGCAATAACATCATCACTTATAGAAACATGACCTAATTCATTATTAATTTCTAATGACATATCTTTTCCTCCTATTCAAAATTAGACAAATTGAACATACGAACTATTATACCTTTTTTGACAGAAAAATACAAGTAAAACATTGATATTTCTCTACTTAGAGCCTTTTAGCATCCCTTATATAATACTATTATTTATTATTATTAATGAACTCTTTAGAGTGAATCATTAATGTAATAACATCACAAACGGGAGTTGGAATATTATGTATTTTCCCTAATCTTGATACTTCTCCGTTTAAATAATCAATCTCTGTTAAACGACCGTTTTTCATATCTTGATATAATGATGGATAATGAGCTCCAGCAGTTTCGAGCGGAAAACAGTTTTTTATATTATTTTCTATAATTTCTTGTTTTACATCTACCCCTTCTGCCCTACCAACTGCAGTTACTTCATTAAGAACTGCTCTAGTTAATTCAAGATTCTTCTCAAAACTTCCATATTGGTTAATATTACAATCAATAAGTGTACAATAGGTATTTAAAACACAGTTTAATCCTGCTTTATGCCAAATTGACTGAAGTGTATTTTCTGAATATTTAATATTTAATCCTGCATTATTAAATCTTTCTACTAAAGCAAATGTTCTTTCTACGTTAACCTCTTTAACTTGTTTCAATTCTATTTTTCCTGTTCCATGGGCTTCCAATATTCCTGGTCCGCCAAGACCACTAGTCCATACCGTAACACCTATTAAAATATTTTCTTCTTTTACATAATCTCTTAGTGTTTCCACATGTCCAAGACCATTTAATATACAAATTATTTTAGTATCTTCGTGTAAAAGATGCTTCACACTTTCTAACATTGGTCTTAACTGCATTGATTTAGTAGCTACAAAAATAACATCATACTTCCCAGAAATCTGCTCTGGTTTATATATCGGAATATAGAAGTTTCCTAAATCAACATCATCAATAATGACCTTTAATCCTTTATTTCTTATATTTTCAACATGTGCCTCCCAAGTATCTACAAAAGTTACATCTTCATTATTTTTAAATAACATATACCCAAATCTTGAACCTAACGCCCCTGCACCTGCAAATAAAATTTTCATAATCATTCTCCTTAATATATTTTCTAATTTAATTTTATAATTACAAAATTACTTTGTCAACGATATCATAGTTATATGAGATAAAAAAAAGATATCCGAAATTGATTCGAATATCTTTTAATGAAATTATAAGTTTTCTGGTTTATATGCTTCAGGTTTATACAGTTTTAACACATCTGAAAATAGTCTATCAGCTAAGAATGCAACTACAAATGGAATTACAAAGAATGCTAATAGAATTGGAAGTAAGTTTCCACCATTCATTGCATATGATTTTGTAGGTCCGATTAATCCGATAATTCCAAATCCTGCACTCTCATGAGTTCCAAGAATTTTTAGGAAGTATCCAGATAAACCTGTAACTGCTGCAGTTGTTAAAATAGTAAGGAATAATTGTGGTTTACGTGCACAGTTAGGCATCATAAGTTTAATTGCTCCTAATAGGATAGCGACACTTGCTCCTTTACTGTTAGCTCTATATGTACCAATTGCTAGTACTGCTGCTGCAGATACTAATCCTAATGTAGCAGCTCCAGCTCCTACATAGTTCTCATTCGTGAATAAGATTAATCCCATCGCTACTGTTGATACAGGTGTTACGATTAAGAATGAGAATGCCATTGTTATTAAGATACACATTAATACTGGTTGTAATGTTGTGAATTCAAAAATTAATGACGCTAATAGTTTTGTTAGGCTCTTTGTATAAGGTAATGTTACTAATCCTAATGCTGCTACTAATCCTCCAGTTATCGGTAAGAAAATGATTGTAACAGCTCCAAATTTATCTTTAACATAACCTAATACCAATGCTCCAATCGCTGCTATTAAAATTACGTTAAATAAATCTCCCATCGGAACTCCAGTCCACGCTTTTGTTTGAGCATTAAAAGTTAATGATCCACTTGCCGCTAAGACCGTAGCACCTAATACTGATGACTCTAAAGGTTTAAATTTTAAACTTTGCCCAACAATTACACCAACTAAAACTGGTACAGAAAATTGTAATAAATACATCGCTTGTGAAAGTGTAGTGAATACGTTCGGTGCAAACAGAGTTCCTAAGTACTTAAATAATGTACTTAAAACAGCATTTGGAATTAATCCAGCAACCACTCCTAAGGCAGTTCCGTTTAAAATAATATTAAGAAAATCCTTTACTCTTTTTGACATATATATCCTCCTTTTTCTTGTTTGTTTTTAATATAATAAATATAATAATATAAAATCAAAAAAAAGTAAAGAATTTTTTGAAAATTTATTACTTTTTTCTTTTTTTATTTCATTAAAGTATATACAAAAGGGAGTGACTCAAAAATCGTGATTTCGTAGAAATCGATTTTGTCGAGTCACCCCCGCACAGGTTATTAGATATCTAAAAAGCTTTTATAAAGCGAATTTAGATATCAATAAGCCACTGCGTCTATGAGTCATCATATATACTTTGTTAAAATTTAGAACTTTTGGATTAGCTCCTTTAATATATTCTATAGTAATGGTTTTTTATTCGGTGTACCAGCTTTCCTTGGATATTTATTAGGTGTTTCTTTGGCTTTACGAATTTCTAGTATATGCCTTTCTTCACCTTCAATATCAAATTCAAGATCTTGCTCTAATTTCCCACCTAAAAGTTTTATTGCATTTATTGCTTCTTTAGTCTCTTCTTCAGCTTTTTGAGCTTTTAAACTTAAGAAGTAACCACCTTTCTTAACTAATGGTATACAAAGCTCCGCTAAGACATTTAATCTTGCTACTGCTCTAGCAGTTACTATTTCGAAACTTTCTCTGTATTCTTTATTTTGACCAAATTCTTCCGCTCTAGCGTGAACAAAATTACAATCAGTAAGTCCAAGTTCATCTTTAACTAGATTTAAAAACTTAATACGTTTATTTAAAGAATCAACAATAGTAACTTTTAAATTTGGATATAATATTTTGAGTGGAATAGACGGAAATCCTGCACCACTTCCCACATCACAAATACTTTCAATATTTGAATAATCTTTATAAAATGCTAATGAAATCGAATCAAAGAAATGCTTTGTATAGAATTCATCTTCTTCTGTAATTGCAGTAAGATTGATTTTTTGATTCCATTCTACTACTAAATCATAGTATTTTCTATACTGCTCTTTTTGTAGTTCTGATAATTCTATACCTACCTTTTCTTTCACAGCATCATAAAACTGCTCCTTATTCATTATTTATACCTCTTCTTTGTTCTAAGTATACTAATAGAATAGAAATATCTGCTGGGTTAACTCCTGATATACGAGATGCTTGTCCGATAGTTAATGGTAAAACTTTTTTTAGTTTTTCCCTTGCTTCTAAAGCTAAACTTGGTACATCATCATAATTTAAATCTGTTGGTATTTTCATCTCATTCATTTTTTTAAGTTTTTCAACTTGTTGAATAGATTTTTTAATATACCCTTCATATTTAACCTCGATTTCAACTTGTTCTACTACGTCTTTAGGTAAAACTGTTTCGTCATTTGCTAAATAAAGTACATTTGCATGAGATAATTCTGGACGTCTTAGCATATCAATGGCCAAAATTCCATCACGAATTTCCGCACTATTTAACTCTGCTAATTTTTCTAAAGTCGCAGCAGTTGGAGTTATTCTAAAAGTCTTAAGTCTTTCTATTTCATCAGCTACCATACTACGTTTTTCACAGAATCTATTGTATCTTTCTTCAGTTACTAAGCCATATTTAAAAGCTTTTCCTGTTAAACGCATATCAGCATTATCATGACGTAGAAGTAATCTGTGTTCCGCTCTTGAAGTTAGGAGTCTATAAGGTTCATTTGTTCCTTTTGTTACTAAATCATCAATAAGAACTCCAATGTATGCTTCATCTCGACCAAGTATCATCGGCTCTTCACCTAGAACTTTACATGCGGCATTTATTCCCGCCATGATTCCTTGACCTGCGGCCTCTTCATAACCACTTGTACCATTAATCTGACCAGCTGTAAATAATCCATCGATTAATTTTGTTTCTAATGTTGGCCAAAGTGTTGTTGGGTTTACCGCATCATATTCAATAGCATAACCATTACGCATAATAACAGCATTTTCTAATCCTGCAATACTTCGAACCATGTCTCTTTGTACATCATCAGGTAATGACGTTGATAAACCTTGTACATAGATTTCTTTCGTATTTCTACCTTCTGGTTCTAAGAAAAGTTGGTGTCTTTCCTTGTCGTTAAAACGAACATATTTATCTTCAATACTTGGACAATATCTTGGTCCTGTTCCTTTAATTACTCCAGAGTACATCGCAGAACGCCCTAAGTTTTTATCAATAATTTCATGCGTACTTGTATTTGTATAAGTTAACCAACAAGGAACTTGATCTTTTACAAATTCTGTAGTCTCATAACTAAATGCATGCTCCTCCTCATCACCCGGCTGAATTGCTGTTTTTGAAAAATCTACACTATCAGCATTAACCCTTGGTGGTGTTCCAGTTTTAAATCTAACTAAGTCAAAACCTAATTCTTCTAATTGTTTTGCAAGATCTATAGATGGCATCTGATGGTTTGGTCCTGAAGAATATTTAATATCTCCAATAACGATTTCACCTCGTAAATAAGTACCAGTTGTGATAATTATTGTCTTAGCTTTATATGCTGTACCTAGCATAGTTCTTAAACCAACAACTTTATTATCTTCAATAATAAGCTCACGTACCATCGCTTGCTCAATATCTAGGTTCGGAGTATCTTCTAAAATTCTCTTCATCTCTAGTTGATATTCAACCTTATCAGATTGCATTCTTAATGCACGAACTGCTGGACCTTTTGCAGTATTTAACATTTTACTTTGAATATTAGTTTTATCTGCTACACGTCCCATAAGTCCACCAAGTGCATCTACTTCACGAACAACAATACCTTTTGCCGGACCTCCTACGCTCGGGTTACATGGCATAAAACCAATAGTATCTAAGTTAATTGTAATCATTAAAGTTTTAACACCTTTTCTACTAGCCGCGTGTGCTGCCTCAATTCCTGCATGCCCTCCTCCAATTACAATAACATCGTATTCTTTTAAAAATTCAGTCATAGTACCTCCATATATTTTAACGTAATTGCAAAATAATGCTTTGACCAAAATTTTGATATATTACTAAATTTTTACCTTTATTATATTATCATATTGCGAACAAAAAAACTAATAATATACATATTATAGTTTCATTATTTCATATTACAAATAATTTTTTACATATTAATAATGTAATTAGACGGTTTTATATTCTTGCTATAATTAACTATAATATCTGAATACAAAAAATCGCAGCGTCTTTACACTGCGATTAATATATCTATTCTTTTATCTTATTAAACTCATTAAATTTATCTTTACTAAATAATCCTAAATGCTTATCAACCATGATTGAGTTTGTCATACCACCGCTAACGTTTAAGCAAGTACGTCCCATATCTAAAATTGGATCTACTGCTAAGATTGGATTAATCTGATTAAATAATGCACCAAAACCTACTCCATTTACTGAAACTGAAGCAGCAGTAATTGCTGTTCCTGGAACTCCTGCAATACCTACAGAACCTAATGTAACCACAATCACAGTCATTATGAATAATGTTGCATCAATAGCAATTCCATTTGCATTAGCTAAGAACACAACTAACATAGTTGGATAAATCCCAGCACATCCTTGCATTCCTGCTGTAGATGAGAATGAAGCAACAAAGTTAGCTGTTGATTGGTTAACCCCCATTTCTTTAGTTAATGTACTAATTGTCAGAGGTAAAGTACCTGCACTTGAACGTGAGGTAAATGCTAAAACTAAAGGCTTACTTGCTTTTTTGAAGTATGTAACTGGTGAAACTCCGTGTAAAGCTAAGAATAATCCTTGAATAATGAATTGAATTACTACAGCTACATATAGTAAAGCGATGAATAATAATACATCTTTAATTGATTTTAATCCTCTTTGCGCGATTGTATTAGCTAATAATGGAATTACTGCATAAGGTAGTAATCTAATTACTAGGACTGTCATACGAGAAACTATAGCATGTAAGTTGGCGATATAGTCAATAAATGTCTTAACTTTATTTTCATCTTTATTTTGAATATATCTTGCTGCTAAGCCTATAAACATTGCAAAGATAACTATTCCAATAACATTAAAATCAACCATTGCTTTGATTGGGTTCGAAGGAATTAATTCGCGAATAATTGTTACAACATTCTTCACTTCTTTAATTTTACTTTCTCCGTTTCCTAATACAATAGAACTACTTCCAAGCTTAAATACTGCAGATACTACAAATCCAACGATTGAACTAATCGCTACCATCCCTAATGTAATAATCAGTGTTAAACGTGTTAGTTTTTTAACATCAGTATTTGCATTAATATTAACAATAACATTAATTATTGACACAAGTACTAATGGAATTATCAACATCTTAATTAAATCGATGAAACCATTACCGAATAGTGAATACCAAGTAGTAATCTCAGCAACATATTTAATTTTCATTGGTTCATCACTGAATCCTGAATATGCTTGAATAGCAATTCCTAAAAGTAAACCAATTGCTGTTGATAATAAAGTACGCTTTGAAGAACTAACTCTTTTTTGTGCTAGATAATACATAAAGTAAAACAACCCAAAAAGCACTAATAAAAATAATAAAGTTTCTTTTGTAGAAATCATAATAAATTTCTCAAAAAATGTAAATTTGTTTTCCATTTATCTATCCTCCAAATGAGTATATTACTCATCTTCTATTTATATTTTGTAAAATTTTAATTTTAAATTTTACTCCTACTACAGATAGAATGGAAAAGAATTGAATCTTTTACCATACTGTACCTCCAAAATGAAAATTATAGTAAAATTAAACTACAATTTCCATAAATTTTCAATAGTTTTGCTCAAAATAAATATTATAAAATGTTTTTGTTTACTTAACTTTTCTTATACGTTATAATAGGGAATAGTTATCATTTATATATACATAGAACGGAGGGATTTTTTTGAATATTAAATTAGTTTATGCGAGTTTAACAGGTAATACTGAAATGTTATCTGATTTAATGATTGAAAAATTCGAAGAAGAAAAAGGATTAGAAATAGAAAAATTATTTATCGAAGATATGGAAGATTTTGATTTTCTTGATGATGCCGATGCATTTATCGTAGCTACATACACATATGGTGAAGGAGAGCTACCGGAGGAAATGGAAGAATTTTTCGAAGCACTTGCTGACAAGAACTATGAAGGAAAAATCTATGGAGTTATCGGTACTGGTGACACAATTTATGATGAATATTGCGCTTGTGTAGATCAATTCGACGAGCAAATCGCTAAAACTGGTGCAACTAACCCGACAGAAAACCTTAAAATTGAAATTGAAGCAGATACAGACGAAGACTTTGAAAATATCGATAAATTTATCGAATCTTTTGCTAATGCTTTATAATAAAAAGAACGGTTATGAATTTTCATAACCGCTCTTTTTTATCTTTATCCTTTAAAGAAGACATTTACCCTTTCAAATTCCTCTTCCCAATTATTCCAATCTAGTCGTATTTTAGAATTCTCTTCTAGAATATCTTCAACTAAGCTTTCGATTGTAATTTCTTCTAATGAAGATTTTATAGCTTTATTTACAGTGTTAACTTTTTTCAGATACTTACTATAACGTTTATCAACTGCTAACGCACCTTCAAAAATTTTAGATACATAATCTGTTTTTAAAGCAAATATTTCTACTTCATCGTTTAGCGCTACATATACGTCATATAAAGTAACTTTTTTATTTGATTTATATTTATATCCCCCGCCAATACCAGTGTTAGCTTTTACTAGATCATTGACAACCAATTTTCTCATAATTTTTTTCAGATACGTTGGAGAAATATTTAAACGCTGGCTTATTTCCTTAGAATTTAAGAAAACATGTCTATCTTGAAGGTATAACATTACCATTATACAGATTGCTTGTTCAGTACTTTTTGTTAAATGCATAAACTCAACCTCTTTTCTTTATAATATAACTCTACTTACATCCTTATTTTATGATATATTTTTATAATTGTCAAATGTTATCTTAATTTTTCTCCCCAGTATTGATAATAGGTACATTCAATGGAACCGTTAAATAGCTTTCTTCTTTTCGTCGCCTTTTTCCCATATAAATGTTCAAACATTTTATGAGAAGTTAATAAGTATAGTGACCAATGTTTTTTATTTTTAAGTTCAGTCCCTAAAAACTTATACATCGCCTCTACTTCTTTTTTCTCACCTAGACGTTCTCCATACGGTGGGTTGGCAATCACACACCCAGTTTCCTTCTTCGCTACAAAGTCAAAAACTGACATCTGTTTAAACTTAATAACTCCTGCTAATCCTATTTCTTCAGCGTTATTTTCAGCAGTTGCTATCATCTTAGGATCGATATCTGAACCATATAATTCTAATTCCTTATCATAATCAATTAGATCCTCAGCCTTATTTCTTTCTTCATCTACAAGACTTTTCGGCATCCATGGCCATTTTTCAAAGTCAAAGTTTCTATTGATACCAGGTGCCATATTTTGAGCTGCCATAGCTGCTTCAATTAATAATGTTCCCGATCCACAGAATAGATCGTATAATGGTGTTTCACCTTTCCAGTTTGTAAGTTTAACCATTGCTGCTGCTAATGTTTCTTTTAATGGCGCTGTCCCTTGTTTAGCTCGATATCCACGCTTATGCAGTCCATCTCCAGAAGTATCTAATAGAATAGTTGCAATATCATTTAACATTATAATCTCTAATCTATATCTAGCTCCTGTCTCGGTTAACCAACCTGTAACTCCATAGCTTTTCTTCATTTTCTCAACAATTGCTTTTTTAACTATTGACTGACAGTCTGAAACACTGAATAGTGTAGACTTATGACTTCGTCCATCTACAGGGAATTTTGCATCTACTGGAAGATATTTATCCCATTCTATTTCTTTAGTTTTTTCAAAAAGTTCTTCGAAAGTATACGCAGGAAATTGTGCAACTACGATTTTAACCCTATCTGCACATCTTAACCATAAATTCGAACGCACTATTGCTCTCTTATCTCCTGAATAATACACTCTCCCGTTTTCTACTTTTGTTTCATAACCTAATTCTTGCACTTCTTTAGCTACTATTGCTTCAATTCCCATAGGGGTTGTTGCTACTAAATTAAAATTCATTTCTTCCTCCTTAAAAAAAGGGGCTCCTAAGAGCCCCTAGAACTAGTTGTTTTTCTTATCATAAGCCATATTCTGTATCTATCTTACTCAAACGAGACTAGTCTACTCTCGTAAAAATAGCTGTGATCATCTGTCTAAATATATACATATTTCCTATTCCTACATTCATTTCTGCGGAATAAGTGCTTCTACCAAAATTTGAATTGCTCACTCAAGGGGTTTACCGCGTTCCACTTCTTATATTTCTATAAGAACTCCGTCACTGTGGCACTTTCAAGACATATAACCATATAGAAAACTACTTAGGTCATATTTTCTGCCGTCACCATAAGGTGCCTAAACTTATTTTTTCGTTTAGCGTTGAACACTACAAGCATCTCAGCCTGTGTGAGTATGGACTTTCCTCAGCATTACTGCCGCGATCACTCAAAGAAAAACACTTATATTACTTTACACTAAAAATACCGTTTTGTAAACAATAATCTAAACTATTTTTCTAATACAGAAATTTTACCTTCAGCAATTTCCTCTAATGCTTTACCAACTTCTTTATGAGAAGTGTATTTGTCTAGTTTGCTTGTTTCAGGATTTGCAAATAGTTCTCTTGCTCTTTTACTTGCTAATGATACTAGCATATATTTTGAATTTACTTTTGATTTTAATACGTCTAATTTTGGATATAACATTTTTTTCTCCTACATTTCTTCTAATTCTAATAATGCTCTTCTATATTTCATCTCTATACGCTCACGTTTTAAATGCTCACTAAGTATAATTGCTTTAATTCTTTCTACAGCTTTATCTACTTCATCATTTTCAACAACATAATCATATAAGTGCATCATATTAATTTCTTTTTTTGCTTTTGCTATACGTGATTCTATTACTTCATCACTCTCAGTTCCTCGACCTTTTAATCTCTCTTTAAGATCACCGATACTTGGTGGTGCTAAGAATATAAATAAAGCATCTGGAATTTTACTTTTTACTTGTCCTGCACCTTGTACTTCAATTTCTAAAAATATATCTTTTCCTTTTTCCATCGTCTCCCTTACATATTTAACGGGAGTTCCGTAATAATTATCGACATATTGAGCATATTCTAATAACTCACCTTGTTGAATTAAAGATTCAAATTCTTCTTTTGTTTTGAAAAAATAATCAACCCCGTCTACTTCACCAGGTCTCATACCTCTTGATGTCATTGAAATTGAATATTCGAAGTCAACATCATTACTTTCAAAAATTCTTTTTCTAACAGTACCTTTACCTACTCCTGAAGGTCCTGAAAGAACTATTAATAATCCTTTCTCCATTTTTCGTATCCTTCTGTTATGTTTTATTATCTTTTTATGATACCATAAATCGGAAAAAATTTAAACTATAAACATGTATATTTAAGTTGTAAATTAATTTTGTAATATTTTCTTAAAATTCTTAATTTTTATTTTTAAAATACAATTCTAATAATCGCTAATGAAACTATTCCTACTACAACTACCACCAAGAGACTTTTTGAAATGATTGCACTTATTACCGTAGGTAGAGAAGCAAGTAGATTTTCATAATTTATTTGAGGAAACTCCCCAATCTTTTGAATAAATAGACTATTAAACCATAGAGCCGACATTATTACAATCGGTACAAAACTTAGATACTCTATAACCGGTTTGGGTAAATCGAATTTCTTCAATAATACGAAAGGAAGTACCCTAGATAACCAAGTAACAATTGAACATCCTATTATTGTTAAAATTATATAGTTAGTAGATAACATGTTTCAACACCACTCCTATCGTACATCCTATTAAAGTAACCACTATAATTAATAAATTACTTGGAATGAAAATCATTCCAAAATATACTAGGAAGAACACAACCACAATTACTAAGAATTGTACTTTTTTCTTAATAGTAATATCTGAAATAACCTGTAAATATAACAATCCTATAAACATCGCTACTAGAGCAAAATCTAAACCTAGCACCTTAGGATCCTTAACTATTCCACCTAGTAATGCACCTAATACCGATGACGCAACCCATGTAAGATAAGATACTAGGTTTGCAGTATTGAACCATTCATAAGTTAGTCTACCATTAGTATAGTTTTGTTTATTCATTCCAAGAGCAAAACTCTCATCAGTTAAAAAAGTACCAATTATAATATTCTTAAATACACTATATCGCTTGAAAAAAGGAGCTGTTGCCATACTCATCAATATCATTCTTGAGTTTATTAGAAATGTTGCCAAGATAATTGAAAGTATAGGAAAGCCACTAGAAAGCATACTTACAGTTATAAATTGAGCACCACCTGCATATATAAATAATGACATTGCTCCAACAAAGAAAGGATTAAGTCCAACCGAACTCGCAATAATTCCAAAGGCTAGCCCTATACCTATATACCCAAAAACTGTCGGTAAAGTATCTTTTACACCAGCTTTTACATCTAATCTATCATTCATATGTTCACCTTTCCTGATAATTTAATTGTTTTATTTTATTAAAAGCTCTCCTATAAGATCTTTATCAATTTTTTGTTTAACCGTTTTTTGTCCAGTGTAAGTTACTAAGCCTGGTTTAGCGCCAGATATTTTTTTTACATTTTTGATTAACGTTCTATCAACATTAACATACTCTTCATTTTTAAACTTCGAATAATACGCAGCTAACATTGATGCAACTTCTATTGTTTCTTCACTAGGATTATTATCAAAGATTACCACGTGACTACCAGGAATATCTTTAGCATGGAACCATAGATAATCGCGCCTTGCTAATTTATTAGTAATAGTATCATTTTGAAGATTATTTTTTCCAATATAAATGGCAGTCCCATTATGGTTAATTACAAAATAATTACTCTTATTTTTTTTCTTATTAACCTTAATCTTTTCTTTTAATATTCCATTAGCAATCAATTCTTCTTTGATTTCTGCTATGTCTGTTTTATCAGCATTTTCGATTTGGAATTTAATAGTTTCAAAATATCCTAAATCCTGTTTTGCAATCTCTATTTGTTCAATTAAATTCTCAATCGTTCTCTTGTTCTTTTTATATAAATCAAAATACTTCTCTGAATTTTTCTCAATAGTTAGATTTGGATCCAATTCAATCTCAATATCTGATAAATCTTCACTATAAAAATTTTGCAATGTTACAATCTCTGGTATTTCTTTTTTAAATAAATAAATATTTGAAATTAGAAGTTGACCCTTTAATTTATAATCATCTCTATTATTAGCTTGTTCCAGTTCATTTTTTAATATATCAATTTTCTTATTTAATCTGTTTATTTTAGAATTAACAAAATTGAAAAGCTTTTTGTCAGTATTTTTATTAATTGACTCTCTAGCTATATCCATGTAGTAATAATCTAATAATTGTGACAATGATTCAAAATCTCTACTATATTCTTTAACTTCAAAAAAATAAAAATCCTTTTTATTGTTCTCTTCAAGTAAAACGGGTTTAAAGTAATTATCGAATTCTTTACAAAAACTAATAAATGAATTTTTCAAATCTTCTTCTGAATTTTTCTCAAAATAATTATTCAGTAATGCTGAAACACCGTAGAAATTTTTCATTAAGAATTTCTTATCATCAATAGAAAACTCAATATCACTATACCGACTAAAATCAAAAGGATTAATTTTTTCAACTGTCGGAGGAAGCGTATATTCCATATTAGATATAGTCGATCTTTTATATTCAAGGCTGTAACTATTTTTTAAAGACTCTAAGATTATATTATCTTCATTAGTTAATATTATATTTGAGTGTTTACCCATTAATTCTGAAATTAGATAATAATACTTTTCATAACCTAATTCATCAAAGTTTTTAATTTTAAAAATTATTATTCGATCATTATTAACTTGATTAATCTCTGATATTATTCCACCTGTTAAATACTTTCTCAGTACTGAACAAAAGTTCGAAGGTGTTGAAGGATTTTCAAAACTATTATTTGTTAACTGTACTCTAGATGCACTTGAATTTGCAGATAAAAACAATTTTAAATTCTTTCCTTTTCTAACAGAAAATACAAATTCATCTGTCGATAAATTATTTATTTTATTTATACGACCATTTAATATATTTTCTTCTAATTCTTTCACCATTTTTCTTATGAAAAAACCATCAAATGCCATTTTTATCCTCCTCGTGTTTTAATATATAATTAAAAATTATATCATAGATATCAATTTGTGTATACGAAAATAAGAAACATAAGAATACTAAAAAGAGACAATATATGCATATCATCTCTTCTAAATTATTATTTATTTTCAAATTTTTTTGAAACTAAAACTCCCCACACCAATAATCCAAGTAATACAACCCAGAAAATAACAGTCCAAAGTGTAGAGTGTGGAAAATCATGAGGGATAAGTGCTAATTTCTCATGAGCAGCTGCAATTACAAACAGTTTAATCCCTACCCAACCAACAATAAGAAATGCGGCGATTTCTAAACCAGGTTTAGTTTCTAATACTCTTATAAATATATTAGCTGCGTAACGCATGATAACTACACCAACAAAACCTCCAATTACCATTACTGAAAATTGACCAAGGTTAATTCCTCCAATAGATATTTCAGAAATATGAGGCAATGTTATCGCAATAGCTACAGCTGCTAAAATTGAATCAATCGCAAAAGCTATATCAGTAAGCTCGACTTTAATTACAGTCGCCCAAAAACCACTTTGTTTTTTAGGTTCAGCAATTTCTTCAGTTTCATCTCCTTGTTTTCGCTTATCGAAAAATTCTTTAATATGCGCACCTGCCATATATATCAAGTATAAACCACCTAAAACTTGAATTTCCCAATACTGTGCTAAAATTGTTATTAAGAAAATCGCTATTATTCTAAATATTAGTGCTCCTGCGAGACCGTACATCAATGCATGCTTTTGTTCTTTAGGTGGCAGATGTCTAACCATAACAGCAAGAACAATAGCATTATCTGCCGAAAGTAATCCTTCTAAAAGTATTAAACTCAATAATACTATCACATATTGAATTAGTATCTGTGTATCCATTTTAATCTCCTTCTATCCTATGATTTTTTTCATCAATCTAACAATAACTATAACTACAATTAACCCTAACATGTTTAATACTAGTGGTAAAAAATTACCTAGACTAAAAGTAATATTCTGATTTAATAGATTAAATGATTTAGTAAAAATAGTTAATACACTATTATCTATTCTTTCTGCTGGTACAGAAAATCTAGATTTTATCATATTTGCTATAACTTCTCCTCCTATGAAATATAAGAGTGAGAAAGAAATTGCCAAGTTTGTGTTATTAAATAGTGTTAAAGCTAATAAGAAAATAAGATTAGCAAACACGAATAATAAAACTAGCATCGTAGCGAATGATCCTGCTGTATTAACATTCAACATTAATGTTTTTAACTCTTCAAAAATATTTCTTTTTCGTAAGAAAATTATTCCTACAAAGCATGCAATTACTATAACATAGTAAACTAAAAAATAAATTAAATTTGCTAAAATAGATAAGATATCTCTTATTGTTTTCTTTTTTCTTATTTCCAAAAGAACATTGACTTTTGAAATATAGTCTTCTCTATATGAATATATGTAATTTAATCCCATTATAAAAATTACAATCACCATATTCACTTTAAGAATTATTGAAAATATAATATCTAATATTGACTTATCATAATACGCAGCCAATGAGTCTAGTTTATATACAAATGCAAAGTTAATTAACGATAAAATAATAATAAATAAATAATTAAATTTACGTCTAAATAACTTTCTGAATTCTATTGCAAACAACATTATAGATCAGCCTCGCCCTCATATAATTTAATTTTTTCACCTAAATTACGAATTTGAAATACTTCTATATTATTTTTCAGTAAGGCATATACTACTTCTTCAAGAAATTCTTCTCTTACTACTATTTCATTATTGTGATAAATAGTAAATTGATGCCCTTCTAAGATTTCATCTAGATTTTCTTGACTAGAAACATTTATAGCCGTAAGTTGTTTTAATATTAATAAGTCTTCTAAACTTCCAAAGTATGATTTAATTCCATCAGTAATAACTAGAACTTTATCAGCGATGCTATTAAAGCTATTAAGCATTGTATCTAAAATGATAACATTCGCATTGTTTGATTTATCAAGAATTAATTCACTTATCTCCTCTTTATCTTCAGTAGTTAAGCTTTCTTCAGTGTTATCAACAATCAATACATTTTGATCTACTAAAATTGAAAATAGAATATGAAATTTTGTTACTTCATTTGATTCTAAATCTTTATATTTTCGACTAGAATTCAAGTTTAAAAATTCTAAATCTCCAACTAATTCTTCTTCAGTTGCTTTTATATTAAATAGAGATAATGCCTTATTCAAATTTTTTAATAATGATAAATCATTATAAAAACCAAAATCTTTAGCAAATAAAAGTCTCTGATTATTTATACTCTCACCATCGAAAAGAATCTCACCTTTAAATTTAGTTCTTTGTCTAAATGAATCTTTTAATAATTCTAAACTTGCAGAACTATTATTAACAATAGTCAATATTTCTCCTGTTTCAACTCTGAAATCAAGTTCTAATATCGTATCTCTTTTTATTTTTTTTGTATATTCTTTAAATTCTAAAACCATTATTTCTCCTATAAAAAATAACATTAGTGTAATGTTTTGTTATTATATTCATTTTATCTCTTTAAATATTAGATTACATCTTATAATAATACCATTGCTTTAACTTAATGTCAAAACAATAGTTAAAAAATAAAAGATGATAGAAGATAATTCCTCTACCATCTTACGTATAGTTATTTATTTTCTTTTACAAAGAATGTTAATACAACTCCAAGTACAAATCCTACTAAAGCATAGTTTAACCATGCAAAATCAGCTGGTACTGGAAGGAAATTTACTTTAGCAAGTACATTATCAACTGCTGGTACTGAAAGTTTAAATGTTGAAGCTACAGTAGAATATAAACTAAATAATCCAGTGAATAAAACTGTACAAACATAAACTACTTTTTTACCACCAAAGAAGTTGTTTAAAAATCCTAGTAAAATTAATACCATTGTTAATGGATATAATAAAACAAGTACTGGAACAGCTCCTTGGATGATTGCTGCTAATCCGTAGTTACCTACTGCAAATGAGAATAATGTTAATGCGATAGCATAAGTTTTATAACTAACTTTATCGTAAAGTCTTACGAAGAATGAAGCACAAGCTGTTACTAATCCTACACTTGTAGTTAAACAAGCTAAGAATACGATAACGAATAGTAATAACTTACCAACATTACCAAAGTAATATGTTGTTGCCCCAGTCAATACTCCTGCTCCTGTTTTTTGTAATCCTAAAACAGAAACTGATGTTGCTCCGATATTAGAGATAAATACATATACTAAAGCTAATAATACAGCAGCGATAATTGCTGATTTAGCTGTATTGTTAAATACTTCTTTTTTAGTTTTTGCTCCGTATAGTTTAACAGAATTAATTACGATAATACCAAATACTAATGATGCTAATGCGTCCATAGTATTATAACCTTCCATTAATCCATTTGTAAATGCTAATGAAGTAGTTTGATAAGTTTTTGTAGGTTCTTGTGCTACGCCCATTGGTTTAACTAATGATGCAATGATTAAAACAACCATTGAAAGTAATAAAACCGGTGTAATAACAGTCCCTATTCTATCTACTAATTTATTAGGGCTAATTGCTAACCATAATGTTAATCCCATAAAGAATGCTAAGAAAATAGCTTGAGCAATTGTAGTATTTTCTGGTGCTACAAAGCTAGATAATCCTAATTCATAAGTAGTAGTCCCTGTTCTAGGGATTGCAAAGAAAGGTCCAATTGTTAAGTATAATAAAGTCGTAAAAGCAACACCAAATACTTTCCCTGCTCTACTTGATAAATCTAATAGGTCTTCAGCTCCTGAATATCCCATTACAATAACTCCTAAAAGTGGTAATCCCACTCCCATAATTATAAATCCGATCATCGCTGTAGATAAGTTTGTTCCAGCATTTTGTCCTAAGAATGCTGGGAAAATTAAGTTACCAGCACCAAAGAATAGTGCAAATAGCATAAGTCCGATTGATACGAATGGATTTTTCTTTAAAAATTTCAACATGTCATCTCCTCCAAAATATTTTCAATTAATTTTTAATATGTTATATACAATAATATATTTATTAACATTTGTCAATAGATTTTTAAAAAATATTACCTTTTTTGTTGGATAAATGTTTTAAATTTTCTGACAATTTATAGAAATTGTAGATGAAGTGTTTCGTTTACAATTCTAATATATCAATAATGCAATCATTTCCAAGTAATTAATTTTCTATAAAAATAATATATCTCATTAATAACAGAAGGATTTGATAATTGAGAATAATTATCAAATCCTTTCGATCTTTTTTCTATTTTTTTATTTCTTCTTTATAATCACAATGCGCACATTGAACACCTTTTTTTCCTTCATATAAGATATTCTCACATTTTGGACAACTTCTATTTATAGGTTTATCCCATGAAACAAAATCACATTCTGGGAATCCTT
Organism: uncultured Gemella sp.; assembly: GCA_963543895.1. Taxonomy (GTDB): domain Bacteria; phylum Bacillota; class Bacilli; order Staphylococcales; family Gemellaceae; genus Gemella. The sequence goes on from CAUUCZ010000013.1 coordinate 23,863, forward strand.
CACAACCGTAGAATAATTTTCCTTTTTTAGATTTCTTCTCTAAAATATCATGTTTCTTACATTTTGGACATGTTACTCCAACCTTTTTTTGGATAGTGTTAGTGTATCTACAGTCAGGGAAATTAGAACAAGCAATAAACTTACCGTATTTACCTAATTTAAATACTAGTGGTGAAGAACACTCTGGGCAGCTTTCTCCAGTAAATTCTTGTTTAATCTCGACTTTTTCCATTTCAGTTTCTGCTTTTTCAACATCTTTTCTAAAATTACTATAGAAATTATATATAGTTTTTTCCCAACCTACTTTACCTTCTGCTATATCATCTAATTGACTCTCAAGATTAGCTGTAAACTTAGTATTTATAATATCAGGGAAATATTGTTCTGTTATCTTACTAACTAATGTTCCTAATTCAGTTGGTGTAAATACTTTATTTTGTAATTTTACATAATATCTCTTTTGCAATGTATCAACTATTGTAGCATAAGTTGAAGGTCGTCCTACTCCTAATTCTTCAAGTTCAGCTATAAGTTTAGCTTCAGAGTAACGTGCAGGTGGTTGAGTGAAATGCTGTTCTTCTTTTATTTCTTTCACTTTAGCATCTTCTCCAACTTCAAATTCTGGTGCAAGTTTAATTTTTTCTTTTTCTTTCAATATAGCTAAGAATCCATTAAACAGCAACTTAGAATGTGCTCCTCTATAGACAACTTTATTATTTTCAAACGTTGTTGTACTTGTTTCATAAACTGCAGCACTCATACGACTAGCTAAAAATCTTTCCCATATAAGTTTATATAACTTATATTGATCATTTGATAAATATTCTTTAATGCTATCAGGTGTAAAATTAACATTTGTAGGTCTTATTCCTTCGTGAGCATCTTGAACATTCTTGCTTGATTTTCTAGCTTTAACTATTGATGATAGATATTCTTTACCAAAATTATTTAGTATATAATCACTAGCCATTTTTACAGCTTCATCTGAAACCCTTGTAGAGTCCGTTCTCATATAGGTAATTAAACCGGTAACTCCTCCTAACTTTTTAAGGTTAATTCCTTCATACAGTTCTTGAGCAACACTCATAGTCTTACGTGTTTTAAAGTTAATCTTTCTTGAAGCATCTTGTTGCATTGTAGAAGTAATATAGACATTCGGTGCATTACGATTTTTATTAGTTTTCGTTACATCGATAACTTTAAATGTTTCACCTTTTATCACTTTTCTTATTTTATCTACATCTTTTTTACTTTCAAGTTTAAGTTTTTCACCTTTATAAGAATAGAAATTAGCCGTTAAGACTTTTCTATTTTTTATAAAGTCAATTGGCATAGACCAATATTCTTGTGGAACGAATTTTTGAATTTCTTCTTCTCTATCAACGATTAGCTTTAGAGCTGCATTTTGAACTCTTCCTGCAGATAGCTTTGGTTTTACTTTTTTCCAAAGTACAGGAGAAATATTATATCCAACTAAACGA
>CAUUCZ010000014.1:0-24372 GCA_963543895.1 uncultured Gemella sp.
ATCCACTAAGTAGTAAGTGGCTTACATTACCACGAGTAAATGAAATTCTCATAAACCCTCCTTAAATTATTTAATTATTATTTATTATAACACCTATAATTTATACATACAATAATTAGTATTTAAAATAAACAATATTATTAATAATAGATGTAAACAGATTTAATAAATTAATTCTGAAAAATGGGAGTGACTCAAAAATCGTGATTTCGTAGAAATCGATTTTGTCGAGTCACCCCCGCACAGGTTATTAGATATCTAAAAAGCTTTCATAAAGCGAATTTAGATATCAATAAACCACTTGCGTTGTACGTTAGAATTTTTAGTGCCAAAGGCACGTTAAAATTCTTATGTATAACGTATGCAAGGACACACCAAGAAGTGAGTCATAAGACGAAACTGATTGGATTGTGTCTACTGCTGAGGCTATGAGTTTTCATATAAACTTTTTTTAATCTAGTACTTTTGGATCAGCCCCGTGTATTTTTTCATAAATAAATTTAAACACCTTATGTTTTAACAATAATTTTTGTAATTTCTCTTGAAAGTTTTTCATATTAATGTTAGAATAAAAGAGTAATAAGCGAGCTGATGATGGTGAAAGTTCAGCAACAATATTGGCATTAAATACAATTTAATATTGTTAAAGTTGAGTTTTTACTAATCAGGGTGGAACCGCGGAAATTATTTCGTCCCTAGATGTGCTTCGGCATATCTAGGGCTTTTTATATTTTTATTAATAAGGAGGAAACAACAATGGAGAAAATTTTATCTCTAGCAAAAAATAGAGGATTCGTATTTCAAGGATCTGAAATTTATGGTGGATTAGCTAATACTTGGGATTACGGTCCACTAGGTGTAGAATTAAAAAATAACGTAAAAAAAGCATGGTGGAAAAAATTCATTCAAGAATCACTATATAACGTAGGGTTAGATGCAGCTATTTTCATGAACCCACGTACTTGGGAAGCATCAGGACACGTAGGTAACTTCAGTGACCCTATGATGGACTGTAAAGTTTGTAAATCACGTCTTCGTGCTGATAAACTAATCGAAGAATACTACTTTAATGAAAAAAATGAGGATGTAGTAGTTGATGGTCTTCCTTTCGAAGAATTAGAAGCTATTATCGAACGTGAAAACATTAAATGTCCAGAATGTGGTAGTCATGATTACACAAACATTCGTCAATTTAACCTTATGTTCAAAACTAACCAAGGTGTAGTAGAAAATTCTACAAGCCAAATTTACCTACGTCCAGAAACTGCACAAGGTATCTTCGTTAACTTCAAAAACGTTCAACGTAGTATGCGTAAAAAATTACCATTCGGTATTGGACAAATCGGTAAATCATTCCGTAACGAGATTACACCAGGTAACTTCATCTTCCGTACTCGTGAATTTGAACAAATGGAATTAGAATTCTTCTGTGAGCCAGGAACAGAATTAGATTGGCACAGTACTTGGAAAAATAACTGTGAAAAATTCTTACTAGACTTAGGTATGACTAAAGAAAATATCCGTCTACGTGACCACGATCAAGAAGAATTATCTCACTACTCTAATGCAACTACTGACATTGAGTTCAAATTCCCATTCGGTTGGGGAGAACTTTGGGGTATTGCTTCAAGAACAGATTACGACTTAAAACAACATATGGAACACTCTGGTCAAGATTTAACTTACCAAGATTTAAGTACAAATGAAAAATTTATCCCATATTGTATCGAACCATCTGTAGGGGTTGACCGTGTTCTTCTAGCATTCTTATGTGATGCATATAACGAAGAAGAGGTTGGAGAAAATGATACTCGTACAGTTCTTAAATTCCACCCAGCTCTTGCTCCGTTTAAAGCAGCTATCTTACCACTTTCTAAAAAATTAAGTGATAAAGCTGTTGAAGTATATCAACAATTAGCTGCAGACTTTATGGTTGATTTTGATGAAACTGGATCAATTGGTAAGAGATATAGAAGACAAGATGAAATTGGTACTCCTTTCTGTATCACTTATGACTTCGAGTCTGAAAACGATGGAATGGTAACTGTTCGTGATAGAGATACTATGGAACAAGTACGTATGCCTATCACTGAATTAAAACAATACATCGAAGAAAAAATTAAATTCTAATATTAAAATACCGATAAGCATTAACCACTTATCGGTATTTTTGTCTTTAAAATTCAGTAAATCACTTTGTAAGTAAGCATCTACCATTCTGTGTGTAGCTTCTACTGAATCTAAATGTGTTCTTTCATATGAATGACTAGATTCAATTCCTGCCCCAAGAAAAGCATGTTTAACTTCAGCTCCAGCGCTCATAGCTGCAGAAGCATCACTACCGTAGTATGGATAAATGTCTAATTTATACCGAATTTCTTTCTTCCTATTAATACTATAAATAATACTATAAAAATCGTCGTAAATTGAAGAGGTAAATGTTAATTTAGTAAGATTTAAGTTCTAATAATAATTTGAAGTTACCATTAAAAGTACCAAAACATATTATCTTTATATTTTGAGCTCATGTTATCACCATAATTTCATGAAGGATTAACATCAATCAATACCTCATAAAAACCATTAAATAATTTTAATTAGGATAATGAACCTGTTCTAAGATGTAATTATTATATTGAAAAATTAAAATCAACTTCAACCCTAAAAATTATTTAAAATATCAAAAATTCAGAGAGTCTAATTCGAGACTCTGACAACTAATAGTATTGAAAAAATTCAATGTTTTTAAAATTAAGTCCCTCAAAATACTAGTTTACTGGAAACTAAGTCTATATATGATTATTTTTATTCATTAATTTTTTTAATTCCTCTTCCAAAACCGCTTTCGTAGCACCATACTGAGCTAACCCATACTTAATAGTTAATTCCTGAGTCTTTGTTATTCCCTCATTCTTCCAAGTTTCAAGATTATTAGTAAGTTGTAAAATCTTTTTCTCTTTATTCATTATTTCATCTTTAAGTAAGCAGATCAGTTCTTTATTTGTTAGATTATCACCAAAAAATAACCTCATCAAAAAATCTGATTTATATGATTCTTCAATCAAATTAGATTCAAGATATTTTTGTAATTCTTTTTTACCACAAGTAGTGATTGTATATATATTTTTATTTGGTTTACCCGATTGCATTATAGTCTTTTTAGATACCAATCCTTCTTTCTCTAGTTTTTTTAATGTTGGGTAAATCATCCCATAAGTACCATCATAAAAGTATGATAATTGACTTTGAAAAATTTCTTTAATTTCATATCCTGTTCTTTCCTGGTTACTTAGAATACCAAGAATTACATCTCTTCCTTTCAAAGCTAGACCTCCTTAATCTTGTTATATTATAAAAAATATGTTACATTCATACAGCAAACGAGCTTAGCATGTTTAATATTTCAAATATTATTATTTCGATATCACGTAACACCAATAATTCCGAAAGATGGTTTTATTTAACAAAAAAGCTCCTTTATATAACGCTAATTTAAATTTCTCTAAAACTACTTTTTAATAAAAGTTTTAATTTTACAAGTATATTATTTTGATTTCGCAGTATAATCTTTCTATTAATTAAAATATTTTTACGAATTTTTTATATAATACTATAAAGAAATCAAAATAATCTTTGTTCACAATTAATTTTAAACTTTTATCATATTTCTAAAATATACTACAAATATCATAAAAAGTCAAAAAAAATAAAATATTCTAAAATTATAATAATTATTTTTGTAATATCTTAATTTATAATCTTCCTTATCCACCTAGTTTTCATAGCCCTGTTCAATTTCTTCTCATTTATCTTTTTAACCTGCTAATTTTTTTCATTTTTATTAATTTATTCTTTTTCAAAGTTTTCTTTGTTTATTAAAATTAAACTACTTTTTTGACAAATCATTCCTATTTAATTTTATCCGTTTAATACAAATATAGTATATAATTTAAGAAGTTTTTTTCCTAAAGTGATTTTAAAATTCTTTATATTTTATAGGTAATATATTTTGAAACCTCAAAATACTCAACTATATACCATAAAAATAATTATATTATAAAATAATCTACTTCAAAAATTTGAAGATAAAAAAGTACTAATAATATATAAATAATTACTCTTAATATATGAAATATTATAAATCAAATCAATATGTAATATTAAAAAATTATTTTTTGAAATTATTGTATATAGTTTTACAGCACTGCATTTTTTTTCATAATTAATTTAATTTTTTTTTAATTTAATTATAGATATTAATAAAAAGTTGATCATGTTATTGATAATTATTTCAACCTTATTAGTATTGGTAAATTAATTAGAAATAAACTCTCCAAAACTTTAGTTAATATATGTCGCTCTTGAAAACTAACATTATTTATTATAAAATAAATAGTTTCTAATTTTCAAATAATTTATTAATATATTTCTCATCTCCTCATTAAAAATCTTTATACAGAGTTTACAAATATTAATTATCCTCATTGTAACCTTATACTATTTCAAATTTAAAAAATTAGTTAAGAGTTATATTTTCGGAATTTATTAAATGTTATATTACCTTAATCTTAAAATAGATTTTTAATAATTCGTCTAAAAGGAAAAATTTTAAACTAGCAGAATTTCCAGTAAAATTAATCGATTTATTTATATTTTCCTATAGAATTATTGCAATTAAAATTTCATTTTAACAAATTAAATATTATTTAAAATTAAACTGTTGACTTATATCTATTTATTTAGTAATATATACATTAACAATATTAATGTTGTTAATATAAAGATAATAAATATAAAAAGGAGATTTTATATGAAAAATAAATTTATAATCACAGCCATGTGTATTAGTATTTTTCTTTGTATGTTAGATACTACCGTTATGAATATTGCTCTACCAACAATCCAAGATAATTTAAAAGCAGATCTTAATAATCTTCAATGGGCTTTAAATGTATATACAATTATCTTCGCTTCATTGACAATCCCACTAAGTAAATTTGCTGAAAAATATGGTAAACACAGATTTTACTTAATTTCCTTAATCGTCTTCTCCATAGGGTCCCTAGTTTCTTCATGTAGCACTACTCTATCAAGTCTTATTGTAGGAAGGGCAATTCAGAGTGTGGGAGCTGCAGTTATATTCCCACTATCAATGACTATTGGTATTAATACAGTAAAATTGACTGAACGAAAAGGAGTAATTGCAGCTCTTGGTGTTACACAAGGCTTAGCCGCTGCTTTAGGTCCTACAATTGGCGGAATTTTAACACAATTTTTAGGTTGGCAATGGATTTTTCTAATTAATATTCCCTTTATGCTTACCTCTCTTCTGATATGTATTAAATGTTTAGATCTCAGGGAGAATAAAGAAAGTTTAAAAATTGACTTAATTGGTGCACTCCTTTCTATGGTTACTCTGTTCTCTCTAACTTTAGGTCTGGTTCAGGGACGTCTATGGGGATGGACTAGCCCAATTATTTTATTGTTATTAATTGGAGCTTGTATTCTTTCACTCCTATTTATTGTTTGGGAAAGACATTGTGATAATCCTATGGTCCCACTTGAGCTTTTTAAAAATAAAGAATTTTCAGGTTCTGCATTAGCAATTTTACTTAGTAATATTTTCTTAGTTGCAGTCACTGTTATACTTCCAACATACTTTACTAGAGTTCAGGGTAAATCAGAATTAGTTGCTGCATTGTTAGTTACTCCAATCACTGCAATGATTTTTATTTTTTCTCCACTAGCAGCTGTTCTCATTGATAAACTCGGTTCACGCTTTATCATTGCATTAGGATTTGTACTTATTACCGTCTCTTATATTCTATTCACACAAATCGATATGTCAAACATGGTACAGACAACAATTACTTGTTTAATATTGGGTAGTGGCTATGGAATTATCACTGGTCCAATTACAGTTTTAGCAGCATCAGATTTCACCGGCAATTTATTAACTGCATCTCAAAGTGTTGCCGGAGTATTGAGACAAATCGGTATTGTCTTAGCAGTTGCTATCTACGTTAGTGGGTTGTACTCAAATCTATCAATTTCTAAATCCGAATCTATAAACTATATAACTGAAGTTGTAAGCACAGTTGATGTATCTCCTTCAAAACAAAAAATTATCATCCAAAATGCTACTGACTCGTTAGAAAAGAATGAATCTAAAAAGTATTCGAACAATCATTATTCCGATAAGGAAACCAAAAAAATTATCGAGGAAAACTACAATAAGGTTATGTCTCAATATCCAAGCAATATCAGTGATATTCAAAAAGAGCAAATACATAACTCTGTAGAGAAATCTGTCAAATCAAAGTTAGATAAAATTAATGGTGAAATTAACAATGCTATAAACAAAATAAAAAAATATACTATTAATAGCTATACTAATGCTTTCACTAATCTTTATAAATATTCAATTGTATTTACAGCTCTATCTATATTTTCATTTTTATTTTTCCCTAGAAAAAATATATAGTTTTGTACTTACGAAATATAAAAATTTTTACTATAAACAAAAGTTTAAATACCTACAGAAAAATAATTACTAATAAAAATTTTTGATAGATTATTTTAGGAAAACTTTTATAAAACTATTTAAGCTCGATATTTAATCTGTTAATTCAAATATCGAGCTTAAATACTACTGTTTCATAGTAGCCGGCGTTTAAATATGCTGGCTTAAGCCTTGTTTAATTTTACTTGTTGTATACTATCTCTTTTCATTAAAGAAACTTTTATACTCTTTAGTACTTGATTGATTATAAATATTATACTGCTTTACTTTATCCTTAGTTGAATATAATTCTTGAGTACCATATTGTATCAAACCATCAGTAGGGGTTGACCGTGTTCTTCTAGCGTTCTTATGTGATGCATATAATGAAGAAGAAGTTGGGGAAAATGATACTCGTACAGTTCTTAAATTCCACCCAGCATTAGCTCCTTACAAAGCTGCTATCTTACCACTTTCTAAAAAATTAAGTGATAAAGCTGTTGAAGTATATCAACAATTAGCTGCAGACTTTATGGTTGATTTTGATGAAACTGGATCAATTGGTAAGAGATATAGAAGACAAGATGAAGTTGGTACTCCATTCTGTATCACTTATGATTTCGAATCAGAAAATGATGGAATGGTAACTGTTCGTGATAGAGATACTATGGAACAAACTCGTATTCCAATCGCTGAATTAAAACAATATATCGAAGAAAAAATTAAATTCTAATTTGATAAGCACTCAGAACATTAGTTCTGGGTGTTTTTTTTATGATGAAGAACTTTGATAGTCTATAAATAAAATATTTAGGCGTACTTGTAATTGACTGAGGAAAAATGATATTATTAAATTATAGATGATTACGGAGGTAATTTATGATAAAACATTTATTTTCTGATATGGATGGAACAGTTCTTAATAGTAAGGGAGAAATAAGTGAAGCGAATATTAACGCTATAAAGAAAAGTGAATTACCTTTTACTTTAGTATCAGCGCGTTCTCCTCAAAAAATGGAGAATATTATCAATACTCTAGGTATCGATGGTATTCATGTTTCATTTAATGGAGCATTAATTTTTAAAAAGAAAAATAATAAGAAGAGAATTTTGCATAGACAGCCGTTAGATTTTTCATTAGCCAAAAATTTGGTTTTAGATATAAGAGATAAATTTCCGAGTACTGGAATTAGTTTATATGATGAGTTAAATTGGAATATTGATATAGAAACTGATGCGATAAGGGGAGAGTATAATATTGTAAAAGTTGCTTATAATATTATAGATTTTAAAGAGTATTTTAAAGAAGAAAAAGATATTTATAAAGTTTCTTTTATTGAGTATGATAACGAAACTTTTGAAAAAATAGTAGATCATGTGCAAAAACAATATTCAAATGAAGAATTAACATTTCAACGATCACTTAATGGATACTTAGAAATTACGCATTTAAATGCTAAAAAATCTAAGGGGATAGAATTTATTAGTGATCTTGAAAAGTTAACTAAAAATGAACTAGCAGCATTCGGTGATGGTCAAAATGATATACCGATGTTTGAAACTGTAGGATATTCTGTTGTTATGGGAAATGCTTCTGATGATGTGAAAAAGTATGCGGATTATGTTACAAAATCAAACAATGAAGACGGTGTAGCATATGCTATCGAGAATTTTATTAAGTAGATATAATAATTTTAAAAAAGCGTATATGAAAACTCATAGACGTAGTAGGTTATTGATATCTAAATTCACTTTATAAAAGCTTTTTAGATATCTAATAACTTGGGCGAGGGTGATTTGAGAAAACTTTGTTTCTTAGGAAATCACGATTTTTAAGTCGCTCCCTATATTACTCATATTAAATCAAAATAAAAGCAGTGGATTTATTCCACTGCCTTTTTACTTAATTATACTCCTAATTCGTTTTTTAATGCTTGCTGTAATACTTGTGAAAAGTTTACTTTTTTCTCTTTCCCTAAGTCTACTAACCATTTTGGTAAAGTAACCATTTTATTTACTGCTTTGTTTTCTTCTCTACGTCTAATAAAATCAGTATCAACATTAATTAATTGTAATTGTTGATTATCATTTAATTTAGTTTGTAACTCTTGATATGTACTTGGTTTTGGTATACTCATTTTTTCATCTTCTAATACTAATAAATAACCCTCTAGAGCGTCTTTACTCATGTATAAAGCTTCTTCTAAATTGTCACCAAAAGTAATACAACCTTTTAAATCTGGAAATGTTATATCTATATAATCTTTTTCTTGTGTAAATACTGCATAATACATATATTTCATGTGGTTAACCTCCTAAAATCAAGGGGCTTTATTTCAAGCCCGCTTGTTTTAATATCTTTTGTGCCGTCCCTTTTGGTAAATCTCTCTTTGGGTGCGGTACCGTTATAAGATAATCTTTGTTAGGGTGCTTAAATTGGTGATGACTGCCTTTTATTTGGACTTCTTGCCAACCTAATTTATTAAGCTGTTTTATTAATTCTTTCGAACTCATGAGTTTACCTCCTAACAATATTTATTTTAACATATGTTTTAACATATGTAAATGTTTTTGAGGAAGATTTATTCATTTAAATTATTTTCATCTTAAAATATGCTTGTTTTACTTTTCAGTTTCTAAAATGATTTTCACTAAAAAATAGGTATTTTCGTCTTACTTTAGAGAGTTTTCGGAGAGTGTTTTTTAAATAGTCAAGCGTATCAAGGTTCTAGAGTACTTAAAAATTAAACGTCTGTTTTTTTGTTGTGTAAATCAATTTCTTTATAAATAATCTAACATGAAAGTTCTTATTTTATATCGTAAATGTTGAAAATATTTAAAAATATCCGATTTTTATTTTGTTTATACTTGATAAAAATTTAAACAAGTAGTATAATTTGAAATATAGACGTACGATAAAAATAAAATATATAAATATACAATTAAATAACGTACATTTAAATAAAGAAAGGAGCTTAAAGTATGAAAGTTGCGGTAATTATGGGTTCGAAGTCGGATTATACAACGATGGAAGAAACTTGTAAGTTGTTAGAAGAGTTTGAAATTCCTTTTGATAAAAAAGTAGTAAGTGCACATAGAACACCTGATCTTTTAGTTGAATTTTCTAAAAACGCGAAAAAAAATGGTTATTCATTAATCATAGCAGCTGCAGGTGGTGCAGCACATCTCCCTGGGATGGTTGCTTCTATGACAACATTACCAGTTATTGGTGTTCCGATTAAATCTAGTGTTCTTAGTGGAGTTGACTCATTGTATTCAATAGTTCAGATGCCTGCAGGTGTACCGGTCTTAACTATGGCAATTGGGGTAGCTGGAGCTAAAAATGCGGCTATTAGTGCCTTATCAATACTAGGAATTTATGATGAGAAGTATGCTAATAAGTACGAAGGATTTAAAAAAGAACAAGAAAGAATAGTATTGGAAGAGATGAAACTATGATTAAGACAATATTACCAGGAAAGACTATTGGAATAATCGGTGGTGGTCAACTAGGAAGAATGCTCGCTATGAGTGCCAAAGAGATGGGCTACAAGATTGCTGTTCTAGATCCTAGTGACAGCTGTTGTGCAAAAATTTTTAGTGATATTTATATTCAAGCTGAGTTCAATGATTTCGCAAGTGTTGAAAAGTTATGTTCCGTTAGTGATATCATCACTTTTGAATTTGAGAATATTGATGCCGCTTCTTTAGAAAAACTAGAGAAAAAGTATAATATTGTCCAAAGTGCAGAAGTACTGAGAACTACTCAACATAGATATTATGAAAAAGAATTTGCTAGAAAACTAGATATTCCAACTGTAGATTATATATATGTAGAAGAAGATACAAATGTAGAAATAACAAAGCCATATTTAATGAAAACTGTGCGTTTTGGTTATGATGGAAAAGGTCAGAAAAAAATAAGCTCTAGTGAAGAAGTAGAACCATATACTTTATTAGAAGAGTTCGTTAAACTTGATAAAGAAATTTCGGTCGTGGCTGTTAAAGATAAAGACGGGGTTAATATCGTAGCAGTAGTAGAAAATGAACATAGAAATAATATTTTATATCGTTCGAAAGTACCTACTTCAGCTACTAAGGAGCAAGAAGCTCTTGCAATAGAGTACACGAAAAGAATTCTTAGTAATTTTGACTATTACGGAGTACTTACTGTTGAGTTTTTTATAAGTGAAGGGAAAGTTATTTTTAATGAAATAGCACCACGAGTTCACAATTCAGGTCATATAACGATGCAGAGTGCAACTAAGAGTCAATTTAGGGCTCATATTGAAGCTATTTGCGGCTTGAAAGTCGGTAAGATAGAGAATAAAGAAACGACATTATATAACATCCTAGGTCAAGACTTAGATTATTATATAGATGTGTATAAAAATAATGGTGGTTACTTACACTTATATGAAAAAGAACCACGCCAAGATAGAAAAATAGGACATATTAATTTTTACGGTGATGTAATTTTAGGAGGAGAAAATGACTAATAAACGAATTTTTGTAAAGAAACGTAATGGATATAATAAAGAAGAATTACAGCTAAGAGATAACCTGAATTTAGAGTTTAATCTAGGTCTTGACTCTGTAGAGTTGTATGTAATTTATGATGTCTTTAATATTGATGAAGAAACTTATGAACTAGCTAAAACTTCTGTGTTTTCTGAGATTGTTGTCGATGAAGTGTTTGAAGATATTGAGCTAAATGATGGGAAGTACTTCGCTTATGAAGTTCTACCTGCTCAATACGATCAAAGAGCTGACAGCGCAAAAGAAAGCATAAGACTGCTTAACTCGAAAAGTAAAGCAACTGTACGAAGTGGTAAGCTAGTTCTTTTTAATAAAGAATTAACAGATGAACAATTAGAACTTGTTGAAAGTTATTTAGTAAATCCTATTGAAGCTCGTAAAAAAGATTTATCAATTCTTGACTTTACATTAGATTCTACTCCAAAACCACTAAAAGATTTAGCGGGATTTTTAGAGTTCGACAAAAATGCGTTACTTGGTCTTAAAAAAGAATTTTCTCTAGCGATGAATATTGAAGATTTAGTATTTATCCAAGATTACTTCAAAAAAGAAGGTCGCGTACCAACCGAAACTGAAATCTATGTATTAGATTGTTACTGGAGTGACCACTGCCGACACACTACATTCGAGACAGTATTAGATGAAGTTAAAATTGAGTCAGAACTTTTCCAAAAAGAGATGCAAAATGCATTTGATTATTACTTAAATGTCCGTAGTGAACTTGACCGTAATGATAAACCTATAACGCTTATGGATATGGCGAGTATTATAGGTAAATATCATGTAAAAGTATTAAAAGATGAAAATATTGAAGTAAGTGAAGAGATTAATGCATGTTCATTCTTTACTACTATAGAGAATAATGGTGAAAAAGAACGCTGGTTAATCCAATTCAAAAACGAAACTCATAACCACCCAAGTGAAATCGAACCATTCGGAGGAGCGAGTACTTGTATAGGGGGAGCTATTAGAGACCCACTATCAGGACGTAGTTACGTATATCAAGCTATGCGTATTTCAGGAAGCGGTAATGTACTACAAAAACGTGAAGATACTTTAAAACACAAGCTTCCTCAAGTAGATATAGCAAAAGGAACTGCACATGGTAACTCATCTTACGGTAACCAAATTGGACTTGCGACTACTTTTGTTCGTGAATTATACGATGATAGTTATGTAGCTAAACATATGGAAGTAGGAGCTGTGGTTGGCGCTGTTAAAGACGGAGATTACAAACGTGAAACTCTTGTCGATGGCGATATCGTTGTAATGATAGGTGGTAGAACTGGTCGTGATGGTATTCAAGGTGCAAGTGGTTCAAGTGTAGAACATACTAATGATTCATTAAATACTATGTCTAGCCAAGTTCAAAAAGGTAATGCTCCTGAAGAACGTAAGTTACAACGTTTATTTAGAAAACCAGAAGTTACAAGACTTATTAAAAAATGTAATGATTTCGGTGCTGGTGGTGTTTGCGTAGCTATCGGTGAACTTTCTGATGGGATTGAAATTCATTTAGAAAAAGTTCTTACTAAATATCAAGGCTTAAATGCGACAGAATTAGCTACTAGTGAATCTCAAGAACGTATGGCAGTAGCTATTGATAAAAAAGACTACGAGGCGTTTGTTCGTGAATGTGAGAAAGAAAATATTGAATATGCTCATGTTGCTAACGTGACTAATAGATGCAGATTAGAAATGTATTACAATGATGAGAAAGTTGTTGACATGAGTGCTGATTTCTTAGAAACTAGTGGTGTTCGTCAAAGATCATCAGTAACGATGAAAGATAATACTGCAGCTAATCCATTCTTAAATAAAGAAGTTACTCGTGAAAATATCTTAAGCGAATTAGGTGAGTTAAATGTAACTTGTCAAAAAGGGCTTGCACAAAAATTCGACTCTTCAATTGGTGTAACTACAGTTCTTATGCCATTTGCAGGTAAACATAAACTTACACCAGTTCAAGCAAGTGTTCAAGCCTTACCAACATTACATACTACAAGTGATACAGCGACAATCTTAACATATGGATTTATTCCCAAAATTTCGTACTACTCACCATTCCTATCATCTATTTATGCGGTGTTAGAATCAGTAGCTAAAGTTTACGCAGTTGGTGGAAATAAAGATAGCTTGTACTTCTCATTCCAAGAATATTTCGAAAAACTAGGTACTGATAGTACTAAATGGGGTAAAGTTACTCAAAGTTTATTAGGAAGTATTTATGCTCAAAAAGAAATTGGTAGACCTAGTATCGGTGGTAAGGATAGTATGTCAGGTACTTTCAATGACCTAAATGTAGTTGAAACTTTAATTTCATTCGCTTGTACACCTGTAAAAATAGCTGATGTAATAACACCTGAATTGAAAAAAGTTGGTAATAGATTATACTATGTGCCTGTAGAAAAAGATGAAAAAGGATATCCAGACATTAAGAAAACTTTAGAAAATTATGAACTTGTTCATAAATATATTAAAGAAGGTAAGATAGTATCTGCCTATGTTCAAGAAGAAGGAAGTATTGCCGCTTCATTAGTGAAAATGTCACTAGGTAATGATCTTGGTTTTGAAGTTGAAAAAGATAATATTCTTAACTTTGATCCAGCATCTCTAGTTGTAGAAGCAACAACTGAACTTCCATTTAAACAACTAGGAAAAGTTAGTGAAAGAATTATTATTAATAACGAAGTGTTTATGCATAAAGACATTTACGAAGCATACACAAAAACACTAAATAAAGTTTATCCATTATATCAAAATGAAGATAAAGGTAATGTTGAAAATCTTCATACAGAATATAAAGAGAAAAAATATTATCCAGAATATGTAGAAGATGTAAAAGTAGTTATTCCAGTATTCCCTGGTACTAACTGTGAATATGATAGTGAAAAAGCCTTCTTAGAAGCGGGTGCTACACCTATTACAGTAGTTATTAGAAATACTCGTGAAAATGATATTGAGCAATCGATAGAAGAGTTCACAAAAGCTATTGAACAGTCTCATATCATTATGTTCCCTGGAGGATTCTCAAGTGGGGATGAACCAGATGGAAGTGCTAAATATATTGTAAACTTCTTAAAAAATGAAAAAGTTAAAGATGCAATTCATAAACACCTTGCTCAGAAAAAATTAATCTTAGGTGTGTGTAATGGATTCCAAGCATTGCTTAAATCAGGATTACTACCTTATGGAGAGGTTAGAGAGTTGGCAGAAGATGACCTAACGTTATACAGAAATGATAGTTACGAACATATTTCAACTACAGCCTTTACTCGTGTAGCTAATACTAACTCACCTTGGTTACAAGATTTCAATATCGGAGATCAACATGAAGTGGTGTTCAGCCATGGTGAAGGTAAAGTAGTAGGACTTAATATTAACAAATTTAAACATCTTGTTGCTTTCCAATACAGTGATTTCGATGGTAATGCCACATTAAACGGTCGTTTCAATCCTAACGGATCAGTTCTAGCTACTGAAGGATTAGTTAGTGAAGATGGACTTATCCTTGGAAAAATGGGACACAGCGAAAGATACGGAGCTACATTATATAAAACAAATACAATTAAAGTTAAACAAGATATTTTCAAAAATGGTGTGAATTACTTCAAAGGGGGAAGAAAATAATGAAACTTTTATACGAAGGAAAAGCTAAACAACTGTTCGAATGTGAAAATAATGATGAGATATATGTACATTATAAAAATAGTGCAACAGCTTTTAACGGTGTTAAAAAAGAAGAGTTTGAAGGTAAAGGAGTATTCAATAATACAATTACTTCATTAATCTTCGAATACTTAGAAAAACAAGGTGTAAAAACTCATTTTATTAGAAAAGTTAATGAAACAGATCAGATTTGTAAGCATGTTACTATTATTCCTTTAGAAGTAATTGTACGTAATATAGTAGCTGGTTCTATGGCGAAAAAATACGGACGTGAAGAAGGGGAAAAATTAAAAAAACCAGTCTTTGAGTTAAGTTATAAAAATGATGAACTAAATGACCCACTAATCAATAATGATCATGCAGTGGCATTAGAAATCGTTACAGAAGAAGAGTTAGAAAATATCCATACTCAAGCTTTAAAAATCAACGAACTATTACAAAAATTATACTTAGATGCAAACTTAGTACTTGTCGATTTCAAGATTGAATTCGGAAAAACTAAAGATGGTGAAATTATCTTAGCTGATGAAATTTCTCCAGATACATGTCGTCTTTGGGATAAGGATACAAATGAAAAATTAGATAAAGATAGATTTAGAAGAGATTTAGGCTCTGTAATGGAAGCTTATGAAGAAGTTTTAAGGAGATTAAAAAATGCGTAGTCTTAATGAAGAATGTGGAGTATTCGGTATTTGGGGACACCCTGAAGCTAGTAATGTGACGTACTTCGGTTTACATAGTTTACAACATAGAGGTCAAGAAGGAGCTGGAATAGTTTCTAAAGAAGGTACTAAATTAAGAGGGCATCGTGACTTAGGCCTAGTATCAGAAGTATTTCGTGATAAAGAAAAATTAGAAAGATTAGTAGGAAATAGTGCTATTGGTCATGTTAGATATGCAACAAGCGGAAGTAATAGTATTCAAAATATTCAACCATTTCTATTTCATTTTTATGATATGAGTGTTGGTATTTGTCATAATGGTAATTTAATCAACGCTAAAACTTTAAGAAAAGAATTAGAACAACAAGGTGCAATATTCCATTCTTCTTCTGATACGGAAGTACTTATTCATCTTATTAGAAGAAGTAAAAAAGAAACTTTTAAAGAACAGCTTAAAGAAAGTTTAAATATTATTAAAGGTGGATTTACGTATTTAGTTTTAACTGAAAGAACTCTTTATGGTGCGGTAGATCCAAATAGCTTTAGACCTTTAGCGATAGGTAAGATGAAAAATGGTGCCTATGTTGCTGCTAGTGAGACTTGTGCATTGGATATAGTAGGTGCTGAGTTTGTTTGTAATGTAGGGGCTGGAGAGTTAGTTACTATTAATGATAAAGGTATTAGAATAGAAAAATACACTGAAGATACACAAGTATCTATCGCTGCGATGGAGTACGTATATTTCGCTAGACCTGACTCTAATATAGCGGGAATTAACGTGCATAGTGCTAGAAAAAGAACAGGTCGTACTCTTGCTAAAGAACAACCTACACCAGATGCAGATATGGTAATTGGGGTACCTAACTCATCTTTATCAGCAGCTAGTGGTTACGCTGAAGAAAGTGGACTTCCGTATGAGATGGGATTAATTAAAAATCAATATGTAGCTCGTACATTTATTCAACCTACGCAGGAACTTCGTGAGCAAGGTGTAAGAATGAAACTTTCACCAGTAAGAGGTGTTGTTCAAGGTAAGAGTATCGTCCTAGTTGATGATTCTATAGTTCGAGGAACTACTAGTAAAAGAATAGTGAAGATGTTAAAAGAAGCAGGAGCAAGAGAGGTTCATGTAAGAATAGCTTGTCCACCGCTAATGTTCCCAAGTTTTTATGGAATAGATATATCTACTACGGAAGAACTTATCTCAGCAAATAAAACAAATGAAGAAATCTGTGAAATAATTGGAGCTGATTCACTAGGATTCTTAAGCGAACAGGGATTAATAGATTCTATTGGTTTAAACTATGATGCACCTTATTCGGGATTATGTATGGAGTGCTATAACGGAGACTATAGTGCTGGACTATATGATTATGAAGAAAGTTATGTAAATTCAATGACGGATATTCAAAAAGAGTTTCTAAAAGAAAGGGGTAGAATGTAATGAGTAAAAAGTATGAAGAAAGTGGTGTAAGTCTGCAAGCAGGTTATGAAAGTGTTGAACGTATTAAAAAATACGTAGCTCGTACTAAAAATCTTGGTATGATGTCGGCTATCGGTGGTTTTGGGGGAGCGTTTGACCTTAGTAGTTACAACTTTAAAAATCCTGTATTAGTTAGTGGTACTGACGGTGTCGGTACAAAATTAAAACTTGCATTCGAATTAGATATTCATAATACTATCGGTATTGATGTTGTGGCAATGTGCGCTAATGATATACTTGCTCAAGGTGCTATTCCATTATTTTTCCTAGATTATCTAGCAGTAGGTAAAAACTACCCAGAACAAGTAGAAGCGATAGTTGAAGGTGTTGCTGAAGGTTGTGTTCAAGCAGGATGTGCGATAGTTGGTGGGGAGACTGCTGAGATGGCAGGATTTTATGAAGATGGAGAATACGATATCGCAGGATTCTGTGTAGGAGCTCAAGAAAAAGAACTATTATTAAGTACAGAGAATACAAAAGCAGGTCAAGTAGTAATTGGACTTCCATCAAGCGGAGTACATTCTAATGGTTTCTCATTAGTAAGAAAAATTTTAAAAGATAATAATATTGGTTTAAATGAAAAATTTAACGGGAGTACAGTAGGTAAAACTCTATTAACACCTACTAAAATCTATGTAAAAGAAGTACTAAAAGTATTAGAAGAGGTAAAAGTAGCAGGAATAGCTCATATTACTGGCGGAGGATTCCACGAAAATTTACCTCGTGCTCTAAAAGACGGATTAGGCATGAAGATTGATAAAAGTTCATATGAAGTACCGGAGATATTTAAGTACCTACAAGAAATAGGTAAAATTGATGAAGAAGAAATGTATCATATCTTTAATATGGGTGTAGGTATGGCATTAATAGTAAACAAGGAAGACGTAGATAAAACTTTATCATTAATTGATAATGCGTTTGTTCTTGGTGAAGTAACAGATGAAAGTGGAATAGAAATAGTATGAAGAAAGTAGCAATATTTGCATCAGGAACAGGAAGTAATTTCGAAAAAATAGCAGATGATGAGAGATTAAAAGATAAAATATCAATTGAGCTATTAGTGTGCGATAGGAAAGATGCAGCGGTCATTAGAAAAGCACACGATAGAGATATTAAAGTATTTATATTCTCTGCGAAAGACTTTGAGTCAAAAGAAGCATATGAAAGTGTAATATTTGAGAAAGTTAAAGATTTAGACTATATATTTTTAGCAGGATATATGAGAATTATTTCACCGTACTTCTTAGAAAAATATAAAAAAACAATTCTTAATTTACATCCATCATTATTACCGAAATTCAAAGGTAAAGATGCTATCGAACAAGCGTTCAATGCCGGGGAGAAAGAGATAGGAATTAGTATCCATTATGTAAATGAAGAACTTGATGGTGGAGAAGTAATTGCTCAAAGATCATTTGAAGTTTTAGAAGATGATACTATAGAAACTGTTACTGAAAAAGTACATAAACTAGAACATAAATTATATCCAGAAGTAATATTGAAGTTAGTTGAGGAGGCACTATGACTAAAAGAGCATTAATAAGTGTAAGTGATAAAACAAATATTGTAGAATTTGCAAAAGGTTTAGAAAAATATGGTTTCGAAGTTATTAGTACAGGTGGAACTTATACACATTTAAAAAATAATGGTATAAGCTGTATTAGTATCGAAGATGTTACACATTTTCCAGAAATCTTAGAAGGGCGCGTAAAAACACTTCACCCTAAAATTCATGGTGGATTATTATCAAAACGTGGTAATGAACTTCATAATAAACATGTAGCTGAAAATAATATCGAGTATATTGATTTAGTCTGTGTAAACTTATATCCTTTTGAAGCTACTGTAAAAAAAGAAGGGGTTAGTGAAGAAGAAATTATCGAAAATATCGATATTGGTGGTCCTAGTATGCTAAGAAGTGCGGCTAAAAACTTCAATGATGTAACAGTAGTTACTGATATTAATGATTATGAAAAAGTTCTTGAAGAACTTGAACAAGGTGGAATCTCATATGAAACACGTCGTTCTTTAGCTATCAAAGTATTCAATACAACAGCAAGTTATGATGCTGCTATTGCCAATTACTTTAATAAAAAAGATAATTTAGTACCTGAAAAATTAACATTATCGTATAAACTTCAAGATAGTCTTCGCTACGGGGAAAATCCTCATCAAAAAGCTTATCACTACGTACAAGATAATAACGAAAGTTATGCATTGCAAAATGCTGTACAACTTCATGGTAAGGAAATGTCATACAATAATATTCAAGATGCATCTGCAGCTTTAGATATTCTTTCAGAGTTTGACGAAACTACATGTGTTGCTGTTAAACATATGAATCCATGTGGAGTAGCGACAGGAAATTCTGTATTTGAGGCGTATAGTAGAGCGTATGAAGCGGATCCTGTATCAATTTTTGGGGGAATTGTTGCAGTAAATGGAAAAGTAGATAAAGAAACTGCTGAAAAAATGCATAGTATCTTTTTAGAAATTATACTAGCAACAGACTATGATGAAGAGGCTTTAGAGATACTAACTAAGAAGAAAAATCTACGTATTTATAAACTGTCAGAAAAAAATAATAATCATGAACAGCAAATTAAAAGTGTGCGTGGAGGAATCTTAGTACAAGATTTTAACGATAAACTTGCTGATGAATATGAGAGTGTAACTGATAAGAAAGTTGATGAAACTCAACAAAAAGATATTGAATTTGGGTTAAAAGTAGTAAAACACGTTAAATCAAATGCAATAGTAGTTGTAAAAGATGGGCAAACACTAGGAATTGGTGCTGGTCAGATGAATAGAGTAGGTTCATGTAAAATAGCTCTAGAACAAGCAGGGGAAAAAGCAAAAGGTGCAGTGCTAGCCTCTGATGCATTCTTCCCGATGAGAGATAGTGCTGATATTGCGGCAGATTATGGAATTGCTGCGATTGTGCAACCAGGAGGATCTATACGAGATCAAGAAAGCATAGATGCATGTAACGAGAAAGGTGTGGCGATGGTCTTCAGTAAAATACGTCACTTTAAACATTAATATGGCTAAAGTATTAGTAGTAGGAAGCGGCGGTAGAGAGCACGCTATCGCCTATAAATTCCATAAAGAAGGTCACGAAGTACATATGGCAGGAATTAATCCTGCAGTTGAAGAATTTGGAGTATGTGTAGCATTAACTGAAGACCAAATACCAAGCTACGCAAAAACAAATGGTATCGATCTTGTTTTCGTTGGACCGGAAGTGCCATTAGTAAATGGTTTAGTAGATGAACTACAAAAAGTAGGTGTTCGAGCCTTTGGACCATCGAAACTTGCAGCACAATTAGAAGGGAGTAAGGTATTCTCAAAAATGATGATGAGAAAATACAATATCCCTACAGCAAAATATGAAAGTTTCAATGATTACGAACTGGCAAAAGAGTACTTAAGTAAACAAAAAGCACCGATTGTTCTTAAAGCAGACGGATTAGCTGCGGGTAAAGGAGTAATTATTGCAAACACTCTAGAAGAAGCACAATCTGAACTTAAAGAAATGATGTGTAATGCTAAATTCAATAAGGCTG
Source organism: uncultured Gemella sp. (assembly GCA_963543895.1). GTDB lineage: Bacteria > Bacillota > Bacilli > Staphylococcales > Gemellaceae > Gemella. Next base: position 20,422 of record CAUUCZ010000014.1, read on the forward strand.
GTTCTAGCGTCGTTATCGAAGAATTTCTTCAAGGTGAAGAATTTTCGTTAATGTGTTTTGTTTCTGATAGAAAAGTTTATCCTATGGAAATTGCACAAGATCACAAACGAGCATTTGATAATGATGAAGGTTTAAATACAGGTGGTATGGGAGCATATCTTCCACTTAAGAAAATCACTCAAGATGACATTGATGAAGGTGTTAGGAATGTTGTTCAACCGATGGTTGATGCAATGAGTGATGAGGGAATACCATTTTATGGTATATTATATGCTGGACTTATGAAGTGTCATGATGGTGTGAAAACAATTGAATTTAATGTTCGTTTTGGAGATCCAGAGAGTGAAATTTTACTTTTATCATTAGAAAGTAGTTTATACGAAATAGCTAACAATATTATTGATGGTAAAGATGTAAAATTATCATGGAGTAAAGATGCCTTTATCGGTGTTGTAATGGCAGCGAAAGGATATCCAGAACATAGCGAAAAAGGGGCTGTAATACATGGCTTGGATAAAGTCACTACACCAGTATTCCATATGGGAACTAAGCGTGTAGGGGATGATATAGTAATTAATGGTGGTCGTGTATTATTAGTCTGTGCACAAGGAAAGAGCTTGCAAGAAGCATATAAAAAAGTGTATAATGAGATAGTAAAAATAGATTGTGAAGAACTATTTTACAGAAAAGACATCGGTCATTTGTCATTATAGAATTTTTAGATAGATCGATTTAATTAAAAAACATCAGGAGATTATTGCAATGATTGAAAGATATAGTAGAGAAGAAATGCGTAATATCTTTAGCGACGAAAATCGTTTTAAAGCATATTTAGAAGTAGAACTTTATGCGACAGAAGCTTGGAGTACATTAGGGGTTGTACCAAAAGAAGACGTTGAGAAATTATTCGCTAATGCAAAATTTGACCTACCAGGAATTTTAGAATTAGAAAAAGAAACAAAACATGACATAGTAGCATTCACTCGTAATGTTTCAAGTTATCTAGGTGATGAGAAAAAATGGGTGCACTATGGATTAACATCTACTGATGTTGTTGATACTGCTTATGGTTATTTATATAAACAAGCTAATGATATTCTATACAAAGATTTATTAAATTTCCAAGAAGTATTAAAAGAAAAAGCGTTACAATATAAATTCACACCTTGTATCGGACGTACTCATGGAGTGCATGCTGATATTAGTAGTTTTGGATTGAAATTTGCGCTTTATTATGATGAATTTAACCGTCATATCAAACGTTTCAATGAAGTTAGAAAAATTATTGAAGTAGGTAAAATTTCTGGGGCAGTAGGTACATTCTCAAATACTCCACCAGAAGTTCAAGACTATGTTTGTAAAAAATTAGGAATTGAATCAAGTAATATTTCTACACAAACTTTACAACGTGACAGACACGCAGATTATTATGCAACTTTAGCATTAATCGCAAGTTCAATCGAAAAAATTGGGGTGGAAATTCGTCACCTACAACGTACAGAAGTAAGAGAAACAGAAGAATTCTTCTCAAAAAATCAAAAAGGTTCAAGTGCAATGCCTCATAAACGTAATCCAATCTCAAGTGAAAACATGGCGGGATGTGCTAGAATCATGCGTGGATATATGTTTGCAGCTTACGAGAATATTCCACTATGGCATGAACGCGATATTTCTCACTCAAGTGCAGAAAGAATCCTGAGTAATGATGCAACAACATTATTAGACTACATGTTAAATAGATTTACTAATGTTGTGAAAAATCTAACAGTATTTACAGATAACATGATTAAAAATATTTACGCTACTAATGGTGTAATCTTTGCACAAAGAACTATGAGTAATCTTATTGAAAAATATTCATTCTCACGTGAAGAAGCATACGATTTAGTACAACCATTAGCGATGAAATCATGGTTTGAAGGTATTCCGTTTAGACAACTACTTGAAGAAAATGAAACTATTAAAAATACAGTTTCTAAAGAAGTATTGGATAGTTGTTTCGATCTAAATGTACACCTTGTAAATATTGACAAAATATACAAACGTATTCCAGGATTGGAAGATTAAAATAAAAAAATAAAGCCCAAAGAAAAGAGGTAGATTAAATGAAGTCAGACTTTCAAATTTCAAACGAATGTGAAAAGAAACATATTGCTGAAGTAGCAGGTAAATTAGGGATAAAAGAAGAAGATTTAATATTATACGGAAATCACAAAGCAAAAATCCAAACAAAAAATATTAAAAAAGATATTAAAGAAGATGCAAAACTAGTATTAGTTACATCTATTAACCCAACATCAAGTGGAGAAGGGAAAAGTACTGTAACTATCGGTTTATCTGATGGATTAAATAGAATCGGGAAAAAATCTTGTGTAGCACTACGTGAACCATCTTTAGGACCTGTATTAGGAAGAAAAGGTGGAGCAGCTGGTGGAGGATATGCTCAAGTAGTACCGATGGAAGATATTAACCTTCACTTTACTGGAGATATGCACGCTATTACTACAGCTCACAATGCAATCGCAGTATTAGTAAATAACCACGTATTCCAAGGAAACGAATTAGAAATAGATAAAATCGTCTTTAACCGTGTAATGGATATGAACGCACGTGATTTACGTCATGTTAAAGTTAATGCAGGAACAGACTTTGAACGTCTTGATGGATTTGATATTACTGTAGCTAGTGAAGTAATGGCTATTTTATGTCTGTCAGAAGGGATTGCTGATCTTAAAGAAAAATTAAGCAATATTCTTGTAGCTTACAATAAAAAAGGTGAACCAGTTTACCTAAAAGATTTTAAAATTGAAGGTGTTATAACTTCATTATTAAAAGATGCTATTAAACCGAATATTGTTCAAACATTAGAGAATAATCCAGCGATTATTCACGGTGGACCATTCGCAAACATTGCACACGGATGTAACTCAATCTTAGCGACAAAAACAGCTTTAAAATTCGCTGATTATGTAATTACAGAAGCAGGATTCGGAGCTGACTTAGGAGCTGAGAAATTCTTAAATATTAAATGTCGTAAAGCAGGTCTTAAACCAAAAGCTGCAGTAGTAGTAGCAACAGTTAAAGCACTAAAACTACACGGAGACATTGAAGAAAAAGATCTAAAAGAAGAAAACTTAGAAGCATTAGCTAAAGGTGTTCAAAACTTAGAAAAACATATCGAAAACTTACGTAAGTTTAATCTACCTATAGTAGTAGCTCTAAATGTCTTTGTTACTGATACAGAAAAAGAATTAGCATTCTTAGAAAACTGGGCTAAAGAACAAGGCGTAGAATTCTCTCGTACAGAAGTATGGGAAAAAGGTGGACTTGGTGGAGTAGACCTAGCAGAAAAAGTAGTAAAAGCTGTTGAAGAAAATGACAAAGAACTACAATTATTATACAAAGATGAAGCTTCAATTACTGAAAAAATCGAAACAGTATGTCGTGAGATTTATGGAGCTGATGGAGTTAACTTCTCTGATGAAGTTAAAGCTGAAATCGCAAGAATCGAAAGTCTTGGATTCAAGCATCTACCAGTATGTATGGCGAAAACTCCAGCTTCACTAACTGATAATGCGAAGATTAAAGGGCGTCCTACAGGATTTAACATTACTATCAACGATGTTAAATTACGTAGTGGTGCAGGATTTGTAGTAGCTTATGCGAACAAAGTACTAACAATGCCAGGACTTCCAAAAGTGCCAAGTGCATTAAATATTGATATCGATGAAGAAACAGAAACAATCATCGGAATCTTCTAATAAAAAATATACGACAGATTAAAATTAAAAGAGTAAGTAACTTGAGAATTAGTATAAACTGATTCTCAGGTTATTTTTTGTATTTAGGTTTAGTATAAAAGATTTGAGATAGTTAATAATTGTTTTTAATGAAAGCGCATAAAAGTGTATAAACTGTGAAAATAGATTAAATTGTCCGATAATTTTGAGT
>CAUUCZ010000015.1:0-22566 GCA_963543895.1 uncultured Gemella sp.
TCTTCGCACCAGAAACTTGTACTTCTCCTATTAAAGGTGTTCCACCTTTAACGACAATCTTTTCCAAGTTATTTCCTCCATCTCTATATTTACATTTTATATCACATATAATACTACCACAAATTAAAAAATAAATAAAGTTTGAATAAATATTTTTAAAATTTATTTCATTAAGAAAGTATACCTTTTCTATACTTAAAAAATAAAACTAGATTTAAACAAATATTTAATATTATTTTTAAATTTTAGTAATGTTGAAATTAACTAGCATTTTAATACGAAATATTAAAATTATTCTGCAAGAATGAAAATAAATTACTTTCGAAAATTTTATATTTATCTTGCAGAATAATCTTTAACTTTATACTACTTTAATTGAATAATTCTCTCAATTACAATTCATCAAAGAATGATAATTGCGCTTTTTCAGGAAGACCTTTTAATGTTCCCATTTCTCTTAAGTATTCTACTACCGTAGATGAAACACTTCCTCGTTTTGAGAAATCTTCAATTGATAAAAAGGCTTTTTCTTCTCTCGCTTGAACAATTTTGTTAGCTACGTTATCTCCAAGTCCAGGAACAATCGAAAACGGTGGAATTAGCGTATTCCCTTCAATTATATAGTCATGACTTGCTGATTTTTCTAAATCAACTTTCGAGAATGTAAATCCTCTCTCCATCATCTCATTAGCAATTTCATAACTTACAAGAGCATCTTTATCTTTATTCGATAATTCATTTTTATCTGTTGTTTTTATTTCTTTTATTTTCGCTTTTAATGTTTCTGCTCCTTTAACAACTGTAATAATGTCAAAGTCACTAGCTCTGACAGAATAATAAGCACAGTAGTATGTTAGTGGTTGATGTACTTTAAACCAAGCGATTCGAAGCGCCATAAGTACATATGCACATGCATGGGCTTTAGGGAACATATACTTGATTTTTTTACATGAATCAATATACCATTCTGGTACATTATTATCTATCATCTCTTTTTCAAAGTCTTCCGTTAATCCTTTACCTTTCCTTACACTTTCCATTATTTTGAAAGATAAACCTTCTTCTAGTCCTGCATGAATTAAATATACCATAATGTCATCACGACATCCAATTACGTCTTTAAGTTCACAAGTACCATTTTTTATTAATTCTTGTGCATTACCTAACCAAACATCCGTTCCGTGAGACAGCCCAGATATCTGAACTAATTCTGAATATGTAGTTGGTTTTGTATCATCTAACATTTGAATAACAAAGTTTGTTCCAAACTCAGGAATACCAAACGTTCCACTAGCTGAGTCTACTTGATCTCTAGTGACACCTAGTGCTTCAACAGTCGAGAAAATCCCCATTACTTCAGGATCTGATACGTCTATAGTTTTAGGATCAATGCCAGATAAATCTTGTAACTTTCTAATCATAGTCGGATCATCGTGTCCAAGTATATCGAATTTCAAAATATTATCATGGATAGAGTGGAAATCGAAGTGAGTTGTTCGCCATGAACTTGTTTCATCATCAGCTGGGAATTGATATGGCGTAAAGTCAAAAATATCCATATCATTAGGGACTACTAGTATACCTCCCGGGTGTTGACCAGTAGTTCTCTTAGAACCTTCACACCCCGCTGCAATACGTTCAATATCTATACTTCTTTTCTCTATTTCATTTTTCTCATAATAATCTCTAGTAAATGAATAGGCCGTTTTCTCAGCCACTGTAGAAATAGTTCCAGCACGATATACGTAATCTTCACCAAAAATTTCTTTCGTGAAATTATGAGCTGTTGCTTGATATTCACCAGAGAAGTTTAAATCTATATCGGGTACTTTATCTCCATTAAATCCTAAGAATGTTTCGAAAGGAATATCCTGGCCATCTTTTGTCATTTTAACATCACAATGAGGACAGTTTTTATTCGGAAGGTCAAAACCTGATGCATATTCAGCATTTAAGAAGAATTCACTATGTTTACATTTCGGACAAACGTAATGTGGCGCTAGTGGATTAACCTCTGTAATTTCCATCATTGTTGCTACAAGTGATGAACCAACGGATCCCCTCGAACCTACTAGATATCCATCATCTAGTGATTTTTTTACAAGTTTATGTGAAATTAAATAAACCACACTAAATCCATTACCGATAATAGATGCAAGTTCTTTCTCTAATCTTTTTTCTACTATTTCAGGTAACTCTTCACCGTATATTCTATGCGCCATATCATAACTTAGATTACGAACCTCATCAGCTGCACCTTCAATATTTGGCGTATACAGTTTATCTTTTAACGGTACAACTAATTCAATCATATCATTGATTTTATGAGTATTGTCAATAACTAATTCTTCTCTTAATTTTTCATCAAGATAAGAGAATTCTTTTAACATTTCTTCAGTTGTTAAAAATGTAGCCATCGGTTTTAAATCACGCGCACCGGGATTGCTTTTCACAGTCAATCTTAGTATTTGTCTGTAAACATGTTGATATTCATCTAAATAATAACAGTCTCCTGTTGCAACAACAATTTTTTCTTTTTTCTTAGCTAATTGAATTAATTTTTTCAGAATTTCTTCTAATTCAGCATTATCTGCTATTCTTTCATTTCTTATAAAATTAGCATAATGATGTTTAGGTTGAATCTCAATATAATCATAAAATTCAATTATATCCTCAACCTTAGCTTCTTTTGAATTTAGCAATTCTTCAAATACTTCATTATCACCATTACCGCTACCAATTAATAAATCTTCTCGGTATTGCGCTAATAAACTACGTGGAATCGTAGGTTTAGCAGAGTTCAAATACTTAGTACAACTATATGAAACTAATCTGAATAAATCTTTAAGCCCTTTAGCATTCTTAACTAAAATCGAACAAGGGAATGTTCTTGATCGTTTATGAGCAAGTTCTAAGTCAATTTTTTCATCAATTTCGTTATGATATTCAATACCAAGTTCAAATAGTTGATCTAGCATTTTTACAAAGATTTCTGCAGTAGCTTTAGTATCGTAAATCGCTCTATGGTGTTGAACTAAACGAACTTTGTATAGTTTAGCTAAATTGCTAAGACCGTGTCTTTTCGCTTCTTTATTTTCAGCACGAGAGACGAATAATGTATCTATACTAGCATTATTCTTATTCTCTAACCCTAGTCGTTCAAAACAAGTATCTAAAAATCCAAGGTCAAACTTCGCATTGTGGGCTACTAATATGTCATCTTCATCTAACCAATTATAAAAATTAGTCATTACTTCTTTTTCAAGTGGAGCATCCTTGACATCATCATTAGTAATACTAGTTAAACGAGTAATTAATTCAGAAATAGGTCTTTGTGGATTAATATAGCTTTCAAAACTGTCTATTTCAGCTCCATTTTTCACCTTAACCGCAGCAATTTCGATTAATCTATCGCGCTCTGCAGAAAGACCAGTAGTCTCAACGTCAAATACGACATATGTAGCATCTTTTAATTTAAGTTCTTTGGGATTTGTCGTAGCAGTAATACTATCATCCATGATAAAGGCGTTTAATCCATAAATCGGTTTAATATCCTTACCTTTTGAACTTAAACAAATTTCAGGATATGCTTGAACACCATATGTATCTGTAAAAGCAATGGCTTCATGTCCCCAATCTATAGCTCTAGATAAATATTCTTTTGCTGAAGAAATCCCTTCAAGCTGACTCATTTTTGTATGCGTATTCAACTCGATTCTTTTTCTTCCACTGTAATTATCTTTCTTCTCTTCTTTATGAGCAACCTCAATAGACTTAGGTTCGATAATTGTGTCTCTTAAATAAGGGTCATTACTTACAGCTCCGTGAATTTTAAGCCATTGACCTTTCTTAATTCCTTTTACTAAATCGATTAGTTCATTCTTACGTTTATTTTGGAATTTCGAATTAGGATTATTACCAAATAATCTTAGTATTATAGAATCACTATAATCCGTAAGTTTTAAACGATACTGACTAGAACCATTTCTGTGGACAATCTCTTCAGTCCCGAAAACCTGAGCCATTATAGTTACATCTCCAGCATATCCAACAATATCCTTGATTTCTACAATGTCCTCATCGCGAATTTCTTGACCATATCGAGTTCCACCGCCACCTCCAAAGGCAACAAATTTTCTTTCAGGTTCTTTTGGTTTTCGTTCCGCTTCTTTTTTCTCTATTTCCTCTAACTTAACGATTTCCTGGGAAATTTTTTCTTCTTGACTCTCTAGTACCGCTTCAACATCAGTTTTAGAAAAATTAGGAATAATGTCTTTAATTGCAATACCTAAATTTTTATAACTACTTATTATTTGCTGTTTTCGTTCATTAATAAAGTTATTCCAGATTGATGGAGCCATTATTTTCATAGTTAAGACGCCATTGTTAACTTCAACTTCACTAAATAAAATACTCTCCATTAGAACTTGAGAAATCTCTGAGAAGTTTTCTAATATTATATACTTCCAAAATTCTTTTATTTGCTCATCCGTGACTTCAGCGTTTACCTTCAAACGGTAATTAACAATATAATCACCTAAGAAATTCTCTCGTAATTTCTGAATAAGTATTGTTAATTCTTCCACTGAAGGTAAACTTTCTCCACTAAAATTAAACGTCCAAATCTTATTCTTATTATCTTTTTCTATATTATCTAAAGAGTAATTTATAAATTCTGAATTGGATAACTGTTCTTCTAATTCTAATGTTTTAACTAATAAAGAAAAATGTTTATTACCCATGATTCCTCCTACTTTTTTGTATAACTCACTAAGTTTTTATTAATTTTTAAGCTTCTCTCCGACTTAAAACTAGAGATCAAAAATTAATTTCCACAACAATTCTTATAACATCCATTAAACGTAAAAAATTCATTCATCTTAATTCTATTTAAATTAAGATGAATTAACTTTATACACAGATTTTCTATATATTTTTAGTAATAAAAAATATATTACACATAACTAAATTATACTAAAAATACCAACTAAAAACAAATGGTTATTTTCTTAACAACTATTTATTTTTAATTGGCATTCTTTAATTCAAATTATAATTATTATTTATAAAATGCTTCTACTTTAGCTAATACATCAGCTACTTGCGTATCAACTTTTTCTAAAGTTTGTCTTTCTTTAACTTCTACAACACCCTCAACGGCCTTTTTACCAACAACTACTTGTAATGGAATACCGATAAGGTCAGCATCGTTAAATTTAACACCCGCACGTTCTGCTCTATCATCGTAAAGAACTTCATATCCTGCTGCTGTTAGTTGAGAATATAATTCTTCACTAAGTTTAACTTGTTCTTCTTTCTTAACATCAACACATACTAGATGTACTTGATATGGTGCGACTTCTTTAGGCCAAATAATACCTTTTTCATCACTATGTTGTTCGATAATCGCTGAAATACAACGAGTTACCCCAATACCGTAACATCCCATGTAGAAGTGATTTGCACGACCATTAGCGTCTAAGTATGTAACATCCATAGCTTCTGAATATCCTTTACCAAGTTCGAATACTTGTCCAACCTCGATACCTTTAGCAAATTTAACTGGTCCTGATAAATCTTCTGCTAAATCACCTTCTTCAATCATACGAAGATCATAGTGAGCATCGATTTCATAATCGCCTGGATTTACGTTGATATAGTGGAATCCTTTTTTGTTAGCTCCACAGCTATGATTGTACATATATTTAATCGCATTATCACCGATTACTTTACATCCCTTAATTCCAAAAGGACCCATGTAACCAGCTACACTTCCCATAACTTCTTCGATTTCTTGTTCTGTTGCCATTTCTACTTCAGAAGTTCCAGTAGCTTTCATGAATTTAATATCATTAAGTTGATCATTACCACGCATAAGAACTAAATAAAATTCTCCATCAGCTTTTAACGCTAAAGCTTTCATAGCACGATTAACTTCTACACCACAAAATGCTGCAACATCATCGATTGATTGTTGATCTGGAGTTTCTAATAAACTACGTTCTTTTTTCTCGAAACCTGTAGGCATAGTGTAGTTTTGTTCAACTACTGCTGCAGTTTCAATATTTGCTGAGTAGTCACTCTCTTCAGTATAAACAATTGTATCTTCCCCTACTTCAGCTAATGCTTGGAATTCATGAGTATAGCTTCCACCAATATTACCAGAATCAGCTTGTACTGCACGATACTTAAGTTCAAATCTATCAAAGATAGTACTATATGCTTGATAATAATCTTTATATGTTTCTCTTAATGATTCTGGTGAATCATGGAATGAATATGCATCTTTCATTATGAACTCTTTACAACGTAATAATCCTAAACGTGGACGAATTTCATCACGGAATTTAGTTTGGATTTGATATAAATTCATAGGTAATTGTTTATAAGAAGTTACCATGTTATTAACTGTTTGGCTTACTATTTCTTCTGCAGTTGGACTTAGGGCATATCCTGCTTTTTTTCTATCTGTTACACGAATAAGTTCTTCTCCCATTTTGTCCCAACGACCAGATTTTTTCCAATATTCATCTGATTGTAAAATAGGCATTAAAAGTTCTGCAGCTCCAATTTTACTATGTTCTTCTCTAATTACTTTTTCAATTTTTTGAATTACACGAGTAGCCAAAGGAAGGTAAGTATAAACTCCTGCAGATACCTGCTTCACCATCCCCGCTTTAATAAGCAACTTATGACTAATTGCTTCTGCAGAGGACGGTACTTCTCTTGTTGTTGGAATAAATGTTTTTGATTGTCTCACAACAATACCACCTCTCATATTTAAAATTTTCTATATTATTATACCATAAAATTTAATGATTTTTTAAAAAATATTATTTTTTTATAATACGAATTATTAAGAATAATAATTATATAAATATAGATCTAAACTATTGTTCTTTAAAATCTTATACTTTTAACTAATTATTTAAAGAGAGCAATTAGTAATAATTCATGTCATACGTTAAGCTATTTTATTGGATTACTCCTATTTCAACATAAATTCTACTCCAGTTTTTGACAATTTCCATATAAATTCATATACAGTTTTCTGATATTTAATAAACACTTTGCAACACCTAAGTATCTTATAACTATAAAGTAATTATAATATTTCATCTTTATTCGTAAAATGAATATTACTTTAGTAATTAATAAATTCTAAAAATATGATAATTTTCAACTGTTTGTAATTCAAATTTTCTTCAGAATATAGTATAATAGATAGGATAATTATTTATGGAGGGATATATGTTTAATTATCCTAATAAGAAAAGTAATTTTATTCAAAAAACCAAGTATTCTAATCGAGGTATGGAACTTGAGGAAGACATTAATTTTGCGAATAAATATTACTTAAATAATGACATTGCAGTTATTCATAAAAAACCTATTCCAATTCAAATAGTAGAAGTGAATTATCCTAACAGATCAAGTGCTATGATTACCAAAGCGTTCTATAAAACTCCTTCTACAACAGATTACAACGGCCTTTGGAATGGAAAATATATTGATTTTGAGGCTAAGGAGACTAATTCGGCCACATCATTTTCTTTAAATAATATTCACGAACATCAAATAGAACATATGCAAAAAATTTTAAATCATGGTGGAATTACCTTTATTATCGTTAGATTTAAAAAAATCGATAAAACATTCATACTCCCATTTAAAAAATTCATATTTTTCTATGATCGCGCTAAAAATGGCGGCAGAAAATCTATTAAACTTAGTGAATTCGAAGAAACTGCATTCGAATTATCATTTAACTACAAAATAAGATTAGATTACATAACTATTATAAAAAATAATGAAAGTGAGTTTTAATAACAGATGAAAACTTTATTCAAATATATTAGTTCCATCTTTTTTTCAATATGCTTAGTATTATTTTTTGCTATTTTAATACTATTTGCAAAAGAATTAAAGGATGTTCCAGATATTACTCAAGCTAATTTACAAGATCCATTATCATCAGAGATTTATGATAAAAATCTTAATCTAATAGCTACAGTTGGAGCTGAAAAAAGGGAATACGTTTCGATAAATGATATTCCTAAAAATATTACAGATGCTGTACTTTCTACAGAGGACTCTAGATTCCAATCACATATTGGTATTGATCCTATTCGTCTTATCAAAGCAGTACTTGTAAATATCCGTTCTAATTCAGCACAACAAGGTGCTAGTACAATTACACAACAGGTAGTAAAAAATTCACTACTGACATCTGATAAATCATTACAAAGAAAAATTCAAGAAGCTTATCTATCCCTTAAATTGGAAAACAGATATTCTAAAGATGATATATTAGAGATGTACATGAATAAAATTTACTATTCTGACGGCCAATATGGTGTTAAAACAGCAGCTAAATACTTTTACAATAAAGAGTTAAACCAATTAACATTACCTCAGGTTGCCCTTTTAACTGGTATGCCTCAACAACCAATTCTGTATAATCCATATGATTATCCAGAACAAGCAAAAGAGCGCCGCAATACAGTATTATACGCACTTCTAAATAATGGTAAAATTACAGAAGATGAATATAACAATGCAATTAACACACCTATTATGGACGGAATAGTTGAAAAAACAAAAGAAGAGCGTGCAAATCAGCATACTTATAACCCTAAGTATGCTGCATATATCGATCAAATAACAAAAGAATTAAAAGAAAATCAAAATTTTGAAAATATTAAAGATCCCCTTTCAATGGGATTAAAAATCTATACTAATTTAAATCCAGAATTACAAACATATGTTCAAAACATGCTAGATAATCAAAGTACTCCTATGAAACCTCATGCTTCTCAAGCTGCTATATCAGTCCTTAATACGAAGACCGGACTTATAGAAGCAATTGGTGGTGGAAAAAATTACAAAGCTGGAGGATATAATTATGCAGTTGATGCCCGTGTTCAACCCGGTTCATCTATTAAACCAATAATTGATTACGCTCCTGGTATTGAATACTACGGATGGGATGCCCAAACTACATTCTCAGATACACCTTATCAAATTGCGGGAACTAATTTCTTTATTCAAAACTCGGATAGACTTTACCATGGAACAGTTTCTATGAGTAGAGCTTTATCTTGGTCTTACAACATTCCTGCTGTTCGTGCCTTTGAAACAGTCGGGTATGAAAGAGCTAAATACTTCGCTGAGAAACTTGGTATCCCTGTAACAAAAGATGAACCAACTACAGCAATTGGAGGAAACGTTGATGGTGTTTCTCCAACTCAAATGGCTGGTGCCTTCGCATCATTTGGTAACAAAGGATACTATAATAAACCTTCTACAATTGTTAAAATTTTTAATGCCAACGGTAAAGAACTACCAAATATCAAAAATGAACCTGTTAAAGCTATGTCAGAAGAAACGGCATATTTAATAACAAATGTATTAAAAGGTGTTCTAACTAGTAATGGTACTTCTCCAAACGGAAAAATAGATAATTTCGATATGGCAGGTAAATCTGGTTCAAGTACATTTGATGACTCTGCTTACTATAATTTTGGAATAGATGTTGTAAATTCTACTAAAGACAGTTGGATGATTGGTTATACAACCGATTATACAGTGTCTGTTTGGCAAGGCGCAGATGTGCTAGATTCCGCTGCAAAAGCTCTATCATCAGAACAAGCACAAACTACACAAGTAATCATGGCTGATGTAATGAAAAAAGTGTCAGGTAATAAAATTCCCACATCATTTGAAAAACCTGCAGGTATTGAAATAAAAAATGGTGTCGAGTATGCTAAAGAAAGAAATACAGAAACTGACTACATGTATGCTGGCACTGATAGAGATGCGGTTTATCAAGCTGCTATCGCACAAAAACAACGTGATAGTCGTTCTGCTCTTACAACAGTATTCAACTCATTAACAAATTCTACTAATAGAGCAAATAGTGCTGTTGCTGCTCAAAATCAAAGACAAACAGCAGGTAGAACAACTGCAAACAATGCTGCTCGTACAAATAGAGCAACAAATCAAACTGGACGGTAATATATAAAAAGAATCGTGAACAACTTCACGATTCTTTTTATTATTCTATATAGTTTTTATACAAACTTTCACAAATTTCAAAATCTAATTTATCATCAATATCATAACTATATATTTTATCCATCTCATAGACTTTTGTTTTATTTGTATAAAAAGTTTTATCATTTAAATAATTATTTTTTGTCGACATCCATATAGAACCATTAGGATATATGTAGTCAGGCTCATCTTGTCTCCTGTAATTTCCACCATGACAAGAAGGAACTAAATATCCTTTTTGCTCATCCATAAACAAACTTTTACTTACTCTAGGTTTAGTAAATGACACAAGGTGATTACAATCTTTAAATAAATCAAATGCTGTATATATGTGTTCTACTTTTCTAAGCGGAGAAGTTACTTGTAAATTCATAAAAATAAAATCTTCTTTAATTTCTTTAAATAAAAATTCTAAGGTCTCAAAAGTTGTAGAAGAGTCAAGAGAAACTTCGTCTGTACGTTTTATGTATTTGCATTTTTTTCCATATTCACATGCACATAAATTAAGATACTCTTCTGAATCAGAAGATACCCATATTTCATCAAATTTCTTACTATCTATAGCTACATCAATTGTATAAAAACATAATGGCTTTCCACAGAATAACTTTATATTCTTATCTAATAACCCCTTTGAACTTTTACGTATCAAAATAACTGCTATTTTTTTCAAAAATATCCTCCTCTCCTAGCTATTTTTCTTTTTTATATCATAGTACATTGTATCATTATAATTTATCTAATACAATAATTTAAATATTAAAAAGATTGTAATACATCTTTTCGTATTACAATCTTTTTTAACTTCTAGAAGTTAAAGCCTTCATAGAATATTCTATTTTTCTTTATACCTTTTTCCTTCAGCATTTTTTCATACGCTATGTTCATCGCCATTGGACCAGCGATTATATAATTATACTCTTCACCAATCGGCAAATATTTATCTAATTGCTCTGTTGTGAATCTTCCATTTTGAGAATATGATTTAAAATTACTTCTTTCATTCCATAACTCAAATTTTTCTTGATATAAAAGTTTTTTATCTTTTTTGACAGTGTATAGGAACGTTATATCTTTATTCTCAAATTTATCGGCTAATCCAAGTAAAGGAACAACACCAATTCCTCCACCAATTAGAACAAACTTTTCATTCTTACCTGATTTTTCAATCACTGAACTTAATACACCATATCCTCTAGTTAAATTAACTTTTTCTCCTATCTCTAAATTAGGAAGATTTTTTGTGAAATCCCCTACACCTTCAATTGACATCTGAACATAGCCATCTCGTTCTGGGATATTCAATATAGAAAATGGATGTGGCTCCTTCATCCCTCTTACATTAGGAAAAGAAATAAATGCAAAATCACCCGCTTCTATTTTTCTTAAAACCGATTTACTAGTAGTAATTGTTAACTCTGTAATATTTGAATCTACTTTTCTAACATTTTTTAAAAGGCCTACTTGCACATTTATATACTTATTATATGCATAGTGTCCATAAGCACCGAATGCAATTACAGTATATAAGATTACTAAAACAGTAAATGGAACTATACTTCTTATATATGGAATCAGAAGAACATGCAGGAAAGCTAATAGTGCAGCTACTAAATTAAGTCTATGTATCCACATTGATAACTCATGTTTAAAGATTTTTTCTAACATTTTTTTAATCTTCATTAAGATACTTATTCTTGAAGTTAACCAACCAGCCATAAAAACAAGTGAGTATGCAATGATTCCTATAAATATATTCATTGACCATTCCCCTGTTAAAGATATAAGCCCTGATGATTTCAGAAGTTGATCATGTAAGTACATAAAAATTACAGCAAAAATTGCCGTTACTCCATGAATTATATACATATCCGGTAACCCTATTATTCTATCTAACCATTTTGGCTGTGAAGATAGGAAAATTGCTGATAGCATCCATGAATAGGCAAATACTCCTAAATTAATTGCTAGTACTCTACTCCCAAAAACCTCAGGCAAACCATTTCCTAATGTTACTATTAATGGTAACGGTATTGTTAACAATACTATTAACCAAATCATATTAAATATAAATCTATGTTCTCTCAACATCCGTTATTTTTCCTTCCTCAAAAACTCTTTTTATCCCCTCTTTTGTTAACAAAATACCTGTTAACAATTTATTTTCTACTATTTCACTCCAAATTTTTTCGTTAGCAACTACTCCTGCAGTTGCTAACACATCAACATCTGATAAATTTGTTCCAACTACTGTGACTTGAACATGATTAATTTCATTATCACTTTTGATATGTTGGCCTTTCTTACTAAGTCCCGAGGTTGCCACCGCTCCATTTTTTATACTATACTTAGCAATTATCTTCTCCTTGTCTTCAGGATTCTCTATCCCGATTTCCCAAGAAAAATTACTATCATGTCTAGTACCGACTTGTATATCACCCGCACCATTAATCGCTCCTGCTTCTATAATATTATTATCAATAAGCGGCTTTATATATTTCATAAAGGCATTCTCTATCGCCCAACCTTTCACAAATCCAGTTGGATTATATTTTCCATCAAAAAATGGATCAAATAACCCTTGAGTTTCTTTTTTAGCGATTAGCGAGCGACTGTATACTTCTTGATATTCTAAATCAAAAAAAGCATCTTGTAATTCTTCACCTAAATCAGTATGCCTACTAACCAAGCTTTCTGGTGAGAATGGTGAAAATTTCTCTTCCACATTCTGTAAATATTTATCAATTTCATTAACAATTTGATTTAATGCATCTATTAACATTTTATCAAAATCAGCTCTGACAAAGGCTATTGTGAAAGGCATGTTCATTCTTTTCAACACATAGATCTTAAACTTAAACATTTTATTTAGCCTTATTTAATGCATCTTGTAATGAACCTTTAAAGCCTTCAAATGTTTCAGATGCTCCAGAAATCAGCGCAATATCACTACTTTGAGCTTCTATTGCTTCCTCAACATATTTAGGAAGTGCTGTCTTATTAATACTTTGCGAAAATTCTTCATCTGGTTGAAGAAGTACATTAACATTGGCTATTTTACCACCTTGAACAACTACACTTACTTGGAAATCACCTTTATTTGTTCTTGTAACTGCTCCTGTATATGTACCATCTTTATATGCTACACCTTCTTTTGCTGAAGAAGATGTATTATTAGTTGTATTTTTTGATTCTTTATTTCCTTCTTGGTTAGTATTCTGTGCTTTTTGATTTGATGGTGTAGTTTGTATACTTGGTTTAAGAAAGGTATAGTACCCTGCCGTCAAAGCAGACGCTCCTACAACTCCTATTAATGCTGTTTTTTTTTATTTTACTCATTATTTTACTCCTACTATATTATTTTTAATGATAATATATCATAATTTTCATGTACATCCTATTAATCTGCTTTAAATATATTATATAGTTTTTTATTAAAATCAAACTAATATTGGTACTTTAATTTTATCTTGAAAAATTCTATTTTTTCAAAACTATTTTTCCATCATAGATTATAAAAAATCTTTAGAGATATCTATTACCTCTAAAGATTTTTTGTTATTTTTTCGGTCTTGTTTCAGGGAATGTAAATACAAAAATGATATAAATTAAACTTCCTAATAAGTAGAATATTATTGAAGAATTATATCCCATGTGATTTAAAACTAAACTCCAAGTAAAGTTAAATAATGTATAAATTGCATATCCAAAAGCCCAAAATATTCCAAACATTATTGTTAATCTTTGTGAGTTCATATTTGGCAACTCATATGGAAGATTTAAATATACTGGGTACTGTGAATACATGAAAAATCCTGATAAACTAAACATTATGTATGATAACACTACATTAGTAGATACAAAAATTAATCCTAATGCCATGAATCCAATCATCAATACTCCATGAGCAATTAAAAATGGTTTTCTTCTAAAGTTTAATTTTCTAGTAACCATTAAGCTAAATAAAGTTCCAATTATTCCACCAAGTGTTACAGTTAATATCATAAATTCTGGTTTAAAACTTGAATTATGAGCATGTTCTGCTACGACTCTAGGAAGAGATACTAACGGCATAACATAAAGGAATAAAAATCCACCGAAACCTAATGAAAATACATAGATAAATTTATCTTTAAAGCCATCAGCATAAGTGTATTTTTTAGCATCTTCTTCGTGTAATGTTTCTTTTGATTCAATCAACAATTTATAAACAAAATAATTCGGATGTTTCCAAGTAATTGTTGGTTCAAAATCATGAGAGAAAATTAACCAACAGATAAATAGGATTATACTAAAAATACTAAACCCTATCATAGTATAACGCCAATCTTCTACAAAATGCTCTTTAAATAATAAGAATAAGATAGCTACTAATGCAGCTCCAACATTGTATGCAGCGGTGATAATTGCACTAGTCATTATTTTCTTATCATTCGGTATAAACTTAGCCACAAATGAGTTTATAAATACAATTATCATTGATCCTCCAAATGCCATAATCATTCTAGAGAATGTGTATAACCAGTAATTGTGGGTAAAGATAGCAAAGAAAGAAAAACATAAACAAAACAATGCTAACATTGCAGCTTTTTTCGGATGTAGCTTAATTAATATAAACGCAGCAAGTAAATTAGCTATAATTCTTGCTATAGTTATAGTATAGTTTACAACTTCAGATATTATTGGAGAAACCTTTTCTCCATTAAAATAGTGATCTGTGATTTGTTTTGATAAGTTTGATCCTGCCACCCAGTTAGTAGCAAATACTACATATGCAGCAATCAGAATAGCAAACATGAGAATCCCTTGCTTTCGCGTAGGTGAATTTGTAGATAATTCCATTTATATACCTCTTTTTTTATAATTTAATAGTACAACATCAACCTGTTATAGTACTGATTTTGTTTTCAATTATAGTTTAATATAAAACATATGAAAATGCAAGAAAAAAGTTGATTTTACAATACGTTTTCATATAATTATTTTCAAAAAAAAGAAAGATTAATATCAAAGTATTAATCTTTCTTCCTAAATAGATTTTTTAATGATAATATAGGTTTATTTCTAACTATCTTTTCATTTCCAATGAATTCTCTCATTTCTTTTAAGCATTTCCCGGAATTTTTTACAATAAAGTTAAAACTTCCTGCACTTTTTGTATCTATAAAAAATCCTCTGATATATTTATCTCTAAAAAACATTTGAGCTCTAACTTTATCCACCTCTGTCCAAGGTATCTGAATATAATCCTCAGGATTTCTAAAATTATAAAACTCAAAAGCTTTATCACCGACCATTACGTCTCCATGTTTATTACCGATTGAGCCCGTAAGGCAATTAGCTTTCGTCGTGTAAATCACTTTTGTATTCATCGACATCACCATAACTTACACCTCCTATAGACTTCCACAATTAATTTTAAAAAAGGAAGTTGAAATCTTTCGACTCAACCTCCTAAACTTTATTACATTACACCTGCTACGTGAGCAATTACACCTAAAGCGAATAATCCGAAGATTATTACAACTGGGCTTACTTTACGTTTTAATAACCACATACATGCGAATGTTAATAATAACGCTGCAAATCCAGGGATAAGTTGATTTAAGTTATCTTGTAATGTTGTAACTTTTTCTGGTGTTAGTGAGAATTTTCCACTTGTTGCTTTTGTTACAATATCTTGTAATACTTCACCAGTAATGTGTGTACCTTTTTCTGGGAAGTGAATAAATGCTTTTTCATCTAATTGTACTTTAGAAACAACTAATGGGAAGCTAATGTTAGTCCAACGTTGAACTAAGATACCCATTACGAACATACCAAGGATTGAAGCTCCTTTTGTGATTGTTTGTAAAATACCACCTGAAAGGTCACTTGTAATTTCTGAACCTTTTTTATAACCAAATTCTTGTGTATACCATAAGAATCCAATACGGATTAAGTTCCATGCGATAAAGAAGAATAATGGTGCAATAATTGAACCACCAGTTGCTAATGAAGCTGCAATAGCTCCAAGGATAGGACGAACTGTAAACCAGAATACTGGATCCCCAATACCTGCTAATGGTCCCATCATACCAACTTTAACCCCTTGGATTGCTGCATCATCGATATCAGCTCCATTTGCTTTATCTTCTTCTAAAGCAAGTGTAACCCCAAGAATAGGTGCTGCAATATATGGGTGAGTGTTAAAGAACTCTAAGTGACGTTTTAATGCTTTAGTAGCATCTTCTTTGTTTGGATATAATTTTTTAAGTGCTGGGATTAAAGCAAATGCCCAACCACCATTTTGCATACGTTCATAGTTCCATGAACCTTGAAGGAACTGAGAACGTAACATAACGCTACGACGATCTTTTTTACTTAATGTAATTTTTTTCTCTGACATTTTGTAGTTCCTCCTTATTAATAATCATTTAAGATATCGCCTAGTGGATCTCCAGATGAAGTATTTCCACTACCGCCTCCACCTTTGTTTTTAGAAAGGTTTAGGTAGATAATTGCTAAACATAATCCGATGATACCAGTTGCGATAAGTGTTAATTCGCTAATTGGTGCTAATGCAAATCCTAAGAAGAAGAATGGCCATACTTCTTTAGTTGCCATTAAGTTGATAACCATTGCGAAACCAACTGCAACTACCATTCCCCCACCGATTGCCATACCTTCTGTGAACCATTTTGGTAATGCTTCAAGAGCTTTTTGAACTACTGATGATGGAATGAACATTAATAATCCTGCCGGAATAGCAACACGTAATCCTTGAGCTGCAAGTGCTACGTAGTGCCAGAATTCAACTCCACGGAAGTTACCGTGTTCTGCTGCGCGGTCAGCTTGGTGAACGATAACTACTGATAATGTACGAACAACCATTGTAAGTACAAGACCAACTGTAGCTAATGTAACAGCTGTTGCGATAGCGATAATACGTCCTTCAGCTGAGAAATCTCCAGCTTTAATGAAAATAATAGCAGATGCTACTGATGCTAACGCTGCATCTGGAGCAACCGCTGCCCCAATATTAGCCCATCCAAGTGCTAATAATTGAAGAGCTCCACCTAAAATAATACCTTCTGATAAATGTCCTGTTGCTAAACCGATTAATGAACAAGCAATAATTGGTTGATGGAATTGGAATTGGTCTAAGATACTTTCCATACCAGCTAATAATGCAACAATTAGGACTAATATAACTGCTAGAATACTAAATTCCATAGTGTCCTCCTAATTTCTATTAAATTATAATTTTAAACCTTCACTTGATTTAGCTTCAATAAGTTTGAATAAATCTGATGGAGAATCGTTAGATACTTTACGAACATCAAATTTAACACCTAAATCACGAAGTTTTTTGTATACTTCTACATCTTCTTGATCTAATGATAATACGTTGTTAATTTGAACTTTACCGACTGAGTGAGCCATAGATCCAATGTTTAATTCTGGAATCTCTACTCCTTTTTCAATTACTGCAAGTGCATCTTGTGGTGTTTCAAATAATAATAACGCTTTTGTATCACCAAATCTTGGATCATTATAAACTTGAACAAGTTTATCTAATGGAATTACGTGTGCGCGTACTCCTGGAGGAGCTGCTTGCTCAATAAGTTTTTTACGTAATTCGTCTTTTGATACTGAATCTGAAACTACAATAATTCTGTTTGGATGAGTTGCTTTTGTCCAGTTTGTAGCAACTTGTCCATGTAGTAGACGAGTATCGATACGGGCTAATACAAAGTCTATTTTCCCGTTTCCTAATACTGTACCTTCAGGAATTTCTCCTTGAGGGACGGCTGTTGTACTTTCAGCTACTTCTGCTTTTGGTTGTAGTTCTTCAGGGCGAACTTTAACTCCATCAATAGCTGTTGGTGTGATTGCTTTTGCAATCTCGTGAGCTGTTGTCATAGTGAATCTACTAGCATATGCTTCGATAAGCATTGGTAAGTTTAATCCTGCTACGATTGCTCTCTTCTCTGGTGCTTCTTCAAATAACTTGTTAGCTTGGTTAAATGGACTTCCACCCCAAAGATCGACAAGGAAAAGAATTTCTTCAGAATCTACTTTAGCAATAGCTTCTTGAAGTTTTCTTTGCAAGTCTTCTGGTCCTTCACTTGGCATAAATACAACTGCTTCTACTTTTTCTTGTTCACCAAAAATCATAGAACCTGATTGTTTAATTCCTGCAGCAAATTCACCATGACTCGCGATGATAATTCCTACCATCTTAGTACCTCCTTTTATTTAATTCTTATTTATTATGACGTGTATACCTTTGCATACAAATAGATTATATCATTTATTATTTTTTTTGTAAATGTTTTAGTTTCTTACTTTACAAACAGTGCAATCGATTTACATATTTTTGTTTTAAATGTGTTTTATATATTTTTTTACGATAAATATATAAAACAGTTTAATTAACTTATGTAAGGCGAATTTTATTATATTTTTGCTATTCGTTATGTCAATTTTAATTTTTAAAAATATATTATGAAAATATTTTTTTCATACTTTCATAAGATTGCAATTGTTTTTTTATTAGATAGTATAGAAAAAAATAATAACGCAACAGTCTATTGATATGTTACGTCATTATTTTATCATTTAAATAATTTACTTTATATTCTTTTCTGGAAATAACATTTTTAGTACATTTAGCGATAATCTTCTAGATTTACCTGAATGTGGATAAATATGCATCATCATCATAGGATTAAAATTAGCTTCGATAACTCCATAATTAGTAGCACTAACTTCTTCTTTTATATCTGAAATTATTAGGTCTACACCACAAACCTTAGCCATCATAGCATCAGATATTCGAACAGCTAACTCTTTATAGCTATCATGAACCTCATCTGTCATATCTACAGAGTCTCCACCTGTACTGATATTTGAATTTTCTCTAAGATATGCTACTTCATTCACAGCTAATATAGAATCAAAATTTAATCCTTGTTCAGATAATTGAAGTTTTTCAATTTCTCCAAGTTCAATTTTTTTCAGAGGAGTTTTCTTTGCATCTCCTCTTAGCGAATCTGAATTTTTTTGTTCAACCAATTCTCTTATTGTATGTTTACCATCACCTACAACATTTGCAGGTACTCTTAATAATACAGCTTCAGTTTTTCCTTCAATAACAAAGAATCTATATTCTGTCCCTTCAATAAACTCTTCAATAAGTATATCTTTATCTTCTTTAAGAGCAAACTCTATAGCTTTAGAATAGTTTTCTACTGAACTAGTTCCTTTTTTAAAAATAGTTATTCCTAATCCGAAATTAGTACTCTTAGGTTTTATTACAATTGGTTTGTTTTTTATATAATTAAATTTTTGTAATGCTTCTTCTAAACTAGAAACTTCATATCCTTTTGGAACTCTGAGACCTTTTTCAGCTAATACTTTTTTAGTAACAACTTTATTTTCCATAATCAACGGAGAAATATAACTATCTTTACTTGTCATGTTTCCGTTTTTTACATACTCTACTCTTCCATTACTTTCTAAACGTATAAACTGATCATTCTCATCAATAACAGTAACTTTTATACCATTTTTTATTGCATCTTCAATCACAGCTTGTGTAGACAGTTCCATATTAGAATATGCACTTAATGAATAATATTCTCTTAAAGCATCCTCTTTATACATTTTAGCTAACTTCATTCCTACTTTAGCCATATCATTTTCTTTTTTATATTCTTTTAAAAGTCTAGCTCCTATAGTAAGTTCAGGATTTTTTAATTCTTCAATCTTTTCATCTATTAAATCAATATCACTTTCAAGTAAACCTACTTTTCCTACCATATCTTTCATTTGATTTAATAGCCACAGTCCCTCTTCTTCGTACTTAACTTTTTCCATTGGATGCGAAAGAGCTACATTCTCACTGTATTCATACCCTAAAGATTCAGAAGTATTCTTATCCTCTTCTTCTAACCAAACTAAAGTTTTTATGAATAAATGTACAAATCTAATATCTTTTTCTAAAATACCAAATGGTGCAAATGGGTTTAAATCAAATAATCTAAATTCAATATACTTAATTCCCTGCTCTGGGAATTTTTTGACAGTATCTGCACCTCTAAAACGAACACTAGAGTAAAATTCTTTTTCAGCTATTAATTGTTTATTTTCTACATATCCTGTTATATCTTTAATATATTTTTCTAACGAACTATATGATACTTTAATATCGTCATCATTTACATAACCATATCTACTAGTTCTTAAACTTCTTACAAAATCAGTTGGTTTCATACCATCTGTAAAATATTTATCCTCTACTAATGGAGAAGCTCCAAAAAGATAAATTAAAAGCCATTGATATCTTAAAAACTGTCTGGCAAGTTTTAAATAAACATCATTTTTTATCTTTACTATATCCTCCTGAGTAATTTCAGCAATTTTCTGCATCAGAATATCGTCAAGTTGGAAATTATAATGAATACCCGATACCATCTGTTTATACTTACCGTATTTTTTTACTAAATACTCTCTATATTCTATATCAAACTGCTTTTCAAATTGTGCAACCCTTATATCTTCTTCATTAGGTAGTATAGCGGGTACACTTAAAGGCCAAATATATTCATCTTTTGGTAGGTTTTTTAAAGTTACTTCATGTATAGCATTTAAAATCCTTAAAACATCTTTTTCATTATTTTCTGGTGTTGTTATCAACTCAACCTGTGATTCAGCAAAATCAGTCTGAATGTACGGATGCTCGTGTCTTACTCCAAATATCTTTGGATGATCAGTTTTAGTTATCTCCCCATTTTCTAAAACACGTTGTCCTTCTTTTTCTATACCAATTTTTACATTTGCAAATAATTCTTCTAAATTATTATTTTTTATTATATCTTTAATTATCATATTACATCACTCTCTACAAACAGTATAATTATCTTCTATCTTATCATAAATAAACAATTAATAATAGAAATTGAACTCAACTCTAATGCAATTTCCAATACTCTCTTACAATATTTATTTATATATGTTATAATCAAATTACACTTAAGAAAGGGGATAAATACGATTTACTATCGTATTTCTAAATATTTTATGATTAAATTAATAGCTAGTGATATGGATGGAACTTTATTAAATCATAACCATAAAATTCCTAAAGAAAATGTAAAACTTATAAATTTCGCTAAAGATCAAGGGATAAAATTTGTAGTAGCGACTGGAAGGGCCTATTATGAAGCTTTACCTGCATTAAATGAAGAAAATATTAATTGTGATGTGATTAGTTTTAATGGTGGTATTGTCTATGATAAAAATGGTAACATTATCAGTATTACTCCAATGATACCAAAAGATTTATATTATACAATTGAAATATTAAAAAGTCTTGATGTAAGTTATCAACTTTATACAAAAAACACTATATATACTATAAGTATAGAAACAGATATAAACGCGTATATAGATTTAATTAGGTCCAATGGCTATGAACCAGATGAAGATCATTTACGTACAGAGGCACAACTCAAACTAGATATGGGATATATTACTGAGGTTGACAATATAGAATTCTACCTTAACGAAAAAGAAAATCCTCCAATCAAAGTAATAGCAATATCTAACGATATATCAAAATTAGAAAATGCTGCCAAACTATTATCAGAAAATACAAATATAAGTGTGACATCATCTGGTGCAAATAATATAGAGATAATGCATAAAAGTGCCACTAAAGGAGAAGCCTTAAAAGAAATAGCTAAAATTTATGGCATCAACTTAGAAAATGCTGTAGCAATTGGAGATAATCTTAACGATCAGGCAATGTTAGATATTGTTGGCTACAGCGTTGCTATGAAAAATGGTAATACAATATTAAAAGAACAAGCCAAATACATAACGGAGAAAACTAATTCCGAAGGTGGGGTTGCAGATACAATATTCAAATTAATAGAGGAAAACAATGAAATTAAAGAAGATATTAATGAAGTATTAGTAAAAGCGGCAATCGATGCAACAAAATTTGCTTACGTTCCCTACTCTAATTTTAAAGTTGGTGCTGCAATATTAGCTGAAAATGGAACAATCTATACTGGTTGTAATATTGAAAATGCTAGTTATTCTCCAACAAACTGTGCAGAAAGAACAGCAATTTTTAAAGCTGTAAGTGAAGGAGTTACAAAATTCAAAAAAATTGCAGTAGTAGGCGGCCCTAATGGTAATCTAAAAAATTATTGTCCACCTTGTGGAGTTTGTAGACAAGTAATTTCTGAATTTGCAGATGAAGATTTTGAATTAATCTTAGGTACTTCAGAAAATACCTATGCTGTATATAACTTCTTTGAAGAAGTATTACCTTTAAGTTTTACAGCAAAAGAACTAAAAAAATAAAATTAAATGGTCATTAGAAAAATATATTCTAATGACCATCCTTTATACAGTCTACTACCTTTAATTCTACAATTTAAATAAAAAAAGTCGTAACAAAAAGTTACGACTAGGTTAAGATGACCCGTACGGGATTCGAACCCGTGTTACCGC
>CAUUCZ010000016.1:0-22278 GCA_963543895.1 uncultured Gemella sp.
ATTTCTCTATAGTTTTCTTCAATGTATTTTTTATAATCAAGTTCTTTTTTAAGATCATTAGATACTTCATCGATAACATCATAAATACCATCAAGAATATTTTCGATTAGATCAATATCTCCAGATTTAACTTTTTCACGAGCATCGCTTAATTGCCAAACAATACTTTCAATTTTACTTGAAATTTCTAAGTGAGTAAGTTTAAATCCTTTTTTCTCCATTTCCTCAACTTTAAGTCTTAATGACTGAATTTGAGCTGGGCAAGTTTTTTCAATTTCTTTTAACAGATCAGGTAGTACTTCCATTCTTTCTTTAAGATTATCAATTAATCCTTTAACAGTATTAATTTTATCTTGTGCTTCGATATACTTACCAGTAGATGTTAGAAGTTTGAAATCATCAAGTTGTGGAGCTATTTCTTTAATATTTTGTTCAAATTGCTCTGCAGCTGCTCCATATTGATGACGCTTAGCTAATAGTTCTCTATTAAGCTCTTTATACTCAACTACGATTTCTTCATATAGTTCTCTATTTCTAGGTTCAACTTCTGTTAATTCTTTAATTTCTCTTCTTATTCCAGCGATTCTATCTTTAATATTTGCTATTAATTCACCACTGTTCATAATAACTTCATCAGCACGTTTGAAATTAAATTTATCAATATAAGTTTCTGCACTATAAAGATCTCTGTCAAGTTCTTCAATATCGATACTTTGAATTTCGTACCATTCGCTTTCCCATTGAGCATAAAGTTTTTCAGCTTTACCAGCAATTTCCAGCGCTTTTACTTTTTTCAAATCATCAGATAATGTTTCTCTCTCTAGCTCATCTTTCATAACTAAAAGAGGGTATAAATCTTGTTTTTTCCTATTTCTAAAGACGAATAGTGCAACTACTCCTCCAAGAACAAGGATACACACAAATAAAAATATATATGTCATATATCTTCCCCCTGAAATTTTATATTTAATTTTTTACGTTTATTTATACAATAACCTAACAAAATTATACCATTTTTATCACAAAAAACAAAGTGTTTCAATCATTTTTTTAATTTTTTTTCAATTTTTTTTATTAAACAAAAAACTAAATATTTTTTATTAATTATATATAGTACAAGTCATTATAAAATTTTATTATAAATATATTTAATTTTAAATTTTCTAAAATATATTCCTTTAAATCTATAACTCTTATCACTTTATTTTTTATTACTATTATGCGAAAATATAATAAAGTCTTTTTAAAGGGGTATTTTAATGAACATAGTAGAAAATAAAGAATTATTTATAAGTCAGGCAACTGCTTTAGTATCAGGAGAAGATAATTTAGTTACTAATTTATCAAACCTTTCAGCTTTATACAAAGAGTATTTACCAAATACAAACTGGGTTGGTTTCTATTTATTAGATGAAGTTAACAACAACTTAGTTTTAGGACCATTTCAAGGGAAAGTAGCTTGTACTCGTATACCATTTAATAAAGGTGTATGTGGACACTGCTATACAACTCAAGATACTATCTATGTTGAAGATGTGCACAAGTTTCCTGGTCATATTGCATGCGATAGTGCCACTAATAGTGAGCTAGTAGTTCCAATTATCCAAAATGATAAAGTTGTAGCATTACTTGATATAGATTCTATTGAATTCGACAGATTCTCTCAAGAAGAAGTTGCAGCATTTAGCGATGTTACTAAACGAGTTTTTGAAAAAGTAATTTTTTAATGACAATATTAAAAGGAGATATACCAAAACAGTATATCTCCTTCTTTTATTAATCTATGATACCTTTGAATCTTAGGTAGTTTTCGTAATCCATCTCTTTGTTAATTGCTCCTTCTGGTGTTAATTCAATTACTCTATTCGCTATTGTTTGAATAAACTCATAGTCATGAGAAGTGAAGAATACAGAACCTTTGAAAGCAATAATACCTTCATTGACCGCTGTAATAGATTCTAAGTCAAGGTGGTTTGTAGGCTCATCTAAAAGAATAACGTTAGCTTTAGATAACATCATCTTAGATAACATACAACGCATTTTTTCTCCCCCTGATAATACGTGGGCACGTTTCAGCGCTTCTTCACCTGAGAATAACATTCTTCCTAAGAATGAACGTAAGTATGCTTCACTTTCCTCTTCAGGAGAAGCATATTGACGAAGCCATTCAACTAATGATAGTTTTAACCCTTCAAAGTATTCAGAGTTATCTTTTGGCATATAACTTCTAGAAGTTGTAATACCCCATTTAACTGTACCACTATCTGGTTCCATTTCACCAGCAAGAATTTTTAGTAATGTAGTTTTAGCAACTTCATCCCCTAATAAAATAACTTTATCATTAGGATTTACAGTGAAGCTAACATTACTTAAAACTTCTTTACCTTCTACAATTTTGCTTACACCTTCAACGATAAGTAAGTCATTTCCGATTTCACGATCTGGTGTAAAGCGAACGTATGGATAACGACGGCTACTTGGTTTAATATCGTCAAGAGTAATTTTATCAAGCATTTTCTTTCTACTTGTCGCTTGTTTAGATTTAGAAGCGTTCGCAGAGAAACGCGCGATAAATTCTTGTAATTCTTTAATTTTTTCTTCTTTTTTCTTGTTGTTGTCTTCTGCCATTCTTCTAGCAAGTTGACTAGATTGATACCAGAAGTCATAGTTACCAACATAAAGTTGGATTTTCCCAAAGTCTAAGTCACAAATGTGAGTACAAATATTATTTAAAAAGTGACGGTCGTGGCTGACTACGATAACAGTGTTCTCAAAGTTAATTAAGAACTCTTCTAACCACTTAATCGCACTAATATCAAGACCGTTGGTAGGCTCATCTAGAAGAAGAACATCTGGATTACCGAATAATGCCTGAGCTAAAAGAACTTTAACCTTAATAGCATTATCAAGTTCTCCCATAAGCATTTCATGAAATTCTACAGGAATACCTAGACCTTCAAGAAGTTGTGCTGCATCGCTTTCTGCAGTCCATCCATCCATCTCCGCAAACTCACCTTCAAGTTCAGCAGCAATGATTCCATCTTCTTCAGTGAATGGATCTTTCATATAAATTTCATTTTTACGGTTCATAACATCCCAAAGACGTTCGTGCCCCATCATTACAACATCGATAACTCTGTTTTCTTCATATGCGAAGTGGTTCTGACGAAGTACAGCAAGACGTTCACCTTTACCTAAAGAAACGTGCCCTTGTTGTGAATCTAATTCACCAGATAATAATTTTAAGAATGTTGTTTTACCTGCTCCATTAGCCCCGATTAAACCGTAGCAGTTACCATTTGTAAATTTTATATTTACATCTTCAAATAGCTTTCTATCTGCAAAACGTAAACCTAAATTTGTTACTTGTAACATTGTTTTCTCCTTTAATTCTATAATTCTATAAAACTCTCTATATTACTTTATACTTAAACAATTAGTTAATATAGTTAATGACCGGGGATGATTCAAATATCGTGATTTTCGAAAAATCAATATAGTCGAGTCAACCCATTAAATACATTTTAAAATTCAATTAACCATATTGAGGCGACTTAATCAATGTGAAATTAAGAAATCACAGTAATTAAGTCGCTCCTCTATTCTAATTATTCTTCGTCTTTTTCTTTTTTACTAACACTAGCGATTAAACTTTCAATGTGTAAAGCATATTCAGCTGTAGTGTCATATTGAAAAATAAGTTCCGGAAATTTTCTAATTTTAATTTTCTTAGCAACTTCACTTTTTACGAAACCTTTAATTTTCTTAAACGCTTCTTTTGTTTTTTCTTTTTCACGTTCTCCACCTAAAACAGTGTAGAAAACTTTTGCTTGAGAATAATCTCCTGTCAAAGCAACTTCTGTTACAGTAACAAATCCTAAGTCATGATTCTTAACTTTTGTAGCTAATACATATGTAATCTCTTTCTTAATTTGCTCTGCAAGTCTGTTAACTCTAAGTTCTGACATAAAGTTTGCCTCCTATTTTTTTACTTCTTCCATGATGTATACTTCGAAGACATCTCCTTCTTTAATATCATTGAAGTTTTCAACAGTCATACCACATTCATAACCACTTTGTACTTCTTTAACATCATCTTTAAATCTTCTTAATGTATCAATTTCACCTTCGTAAATTACTACGCTATCACGAATTACACGTACTTTACCGTCACGTGAAACTTTACCTTCAGTTACATAAGCACCTGCAATTGTACCGATTTTAGATACTTTATACACTTGACGTACTTCTGCAAGACCTATAACTTTTTCTACGAATTCTGGATCTAATAATCCAGTCATCGCAGCTTCAATTTCTTCGATAACTTTGTAGATGATACTGTGTAGACGAATATCTACTTGCTCAGTTTGAGCCATTTGTTTAGCATTATTATCAGGACGCACGTTAAATCCAATTACTACAGCGTTAGATGCTACTGCTAATGTAATATCAGATTCGTTAATCGCACCAACACCAGTATGGATAATACGTACGTTAACACCTTCAACATCGATTTTAGCTAATGACATAGCTAAAGCTTCAACAGAACCTTGAACGTCTGCTTTAATAATAATGTTAAGATCTTTCATCTCACCTTGTTTCATTTGTTCGAATAATGTATCTAATGATACAGCTGAATTTGCTTGACGAGTAGTTTCAATATATTGTTGTTGACGTTTTTCCCCGATTTGACGAGCTGTTTTTTCATCACCGAATACTACGAAACGATCTCCAGCATTAGGAACATCTTGTAAACCTGTAATCTCAACTGGTGTAGATGGTTTAGCAGTTTGGATATTTTTGCTACGATCGTTAATCATAGCACGAACACGACCAAATGTGTTACCTACTACAAGTGGATCTCCAACATTCAAGCTACCATTTTGTACTAATAATGTTGCTACTGCCCCACGACCTTTATCAAGTTTAGCCTCGATAACTGTACCTAAAGCAAGACGATTTGGATTAGCTTTTAATTCTTGCATTTCAGTTACTAATAAGATATTTTCTAATAATTCATCAATACCTTCACCTTTAAGAGCTGAGATTGGTACAAAGATTGTATCTCCACCCCACTCTTCTGAGATTAGTCCATATTCTACTAACTCATTCATAACTCTGTCAGGGTTAGCTTGTGGTTTATCCATTTTATTAACCGCGACGATAATTGGTACTTCAGCCGCTTTAGCGTGGTTAATAGCTTCGATTGTTTGAGGCATTACTCCATCATCAGCTGCAACTACTAAGATAGTTACGTCAGTAATTTTAGCTCCACGTGCACGCATTGTAGTGAAGGCTGCGTGTCCTGGTGTATCTAAGAATGTAATCTTTTTATCTTTTGCACGTACTTGGTATGCACCAATGTGTTGTGTAATCCCACCTGCTTCACCAGCTGTTACTCGTGAATTTCTAATCGTATCTAGTAATGTAGTTTTACCGTGGTCAACGTGTCCCATAATAGTTACGATTGGCGCACGCTCTTTAAGATCTTTTTCAGCATCTTCAACTTCGAAGTAAAGATCTAAGTCTTCTTTATTGATTTCAACTTCTTCTTGGATTTCTTTACCGTAATCCATAGCGATTAACTCGATTTGCTCTAAAGTAAGAGACTGGTTAATATTCGCCATAATTTTAAGTTCCATAAATAATTTTTTAATAAGTTCAGTTGAACCTACACTTAGAACTTCTGATAACTCACCAACAGTCATTCCATCTTTAACTAAAATAGTATCTTCTGAAATTGTTTCTTCTGATGGAGCTTCAATAATTGCTGGTTGTTGTTTTTGAGTTTTTCTGTTTTTCTCTTTTTTTATTTTTTTCTTTTTATTTTTCTTACCTTCATTATTTGAAGATTGATCATTTTGCGCCGCTTTTTCTTGTTTTTTGAAAACACTATCTAGCTTAGCTAACCCCTCTTCTGTTAACATTGACATGTGATTAGATACTTCAATATTAGCATCTTTTAAAACTGTAATAAGGTCTTTTGATTGTTTTCCTACTTCTTTAGCGTACTCATAAATTCTGACTTTTTTCATTACTGTTTTCCTCCTTCTTCTAATAATTGTTTGAATTTTTTTATAAATCCATCATCAGTTATTCCTACAGCAACACGATTATCTCTTCCAATCGCGATACTAATATTTTCAATCGTAGAGAATTCGATACATTTTACATTATAAAAATTAGCCTTGTCTGTTAATTTCTTTTTCGTATTGGTACCGCAATCTTCTGCAATAACTAACAATTTGATTTTATTATTTTTTAAATTTTTTGTGATTAAATCTTCACCTGTAATAAGTTTACCTGCTCTTTGCATTAAACCTAATAAATTATATGCTTTTATCATTATTTTTGTGGAATTGACTTTCTATAGATTAATCTAATTACCTCATTATAGATAGGCTCCATAACTTCTGGTGATGCAGAGAAAAACTTCTCTAATTGTTTCTTTTCTTGTGCAGCTTTAATAACTTCTAAATCAGCTACTACATAAGCTCCACGTCCTGCTTTTTTCCCAGTAGGATCTACAGAAATTTCTCCTTCTTTGTTCTTAACGATTCTTAATAAATCTTTCTTAGCGAACATTTCGTTTGTTAATATACATTTTCTTGTTGGTATTTTTCTTTTTTTCACAAACAACACCTCACTATTCTGCAGCTTTTATGTCGATTTTCCAACCTGTTAATTTAGCCGCTAGACGAACGTTTTGTCCTTTTTTACCAATTGCTAGAGAAAGTTGGTCATCTTTAACTTTAACATTAGCAATTTTCTCTTCTTCATCTATATTGATTTCTTCTACTTTAGCAGGAGCTAATGCATTTGTAATAAATTTAACTGGATCAGCATCCCAAGTAATAATATCAATTTTCTCACCATTTAGTTCTTCAACGATACGATTAACACGCTCACCTTTGTTACCAACACAAGCACCTACAGGATCAATGTTTTTATCTTCAGCAAACACAGCTAATTTAGTTCTTTCACCTGCTTCACGTGATACACTCTTAATTTCAACAGTACCACTGTAAATTTCTGGAACTTCAATTTCGAATAATCTTCTGATAAATTCAGGGTGTGATCTTGAAGCTAATACGTGTGGCTTACTTCCACGAGTTGGATTATCAACTTTCGCTATGTAAACTTTAATTGGAGTTTGTGGAACGTAAGTTTCACCTTTAACTCTTTCGTTTTCACCTAAAATCGCTTCAATTTTTCCTAATTTAACATAAACATATCTAGAATCAATTCTATCTATTGTACCTGAAAGAATTTCACCTTCGTGCTCGATATATTCTTTATAAAGGATTTCTTTTTCAGCTTCACGAAGTCTTTGTAATAAAGCTTGTTTAGCAGCTTGCGCTCCAACACGTCCAAAGTCACTTGGTAAATCAACTACTTCATAAATATCTCCAACTTCATATGCTGGATTAATTTTTAATGCATCTTCAAGAGCAAATTCAATTCTATCGTCGTAAACTTCTTCAACAACATCTTTTCTAATGATAAATTTGTAATCACCAGTTGTTCTATTAAAATCTACTCTTACGTTTTTTGCAGCGTTAAAATTCTTTTTATAAGCTGATAATAAAGCTAATTCAATAGCTTCTACTAGAATATCTTCTGCAATCCCTTTTTCTTGTTCAATTAATTTTATAGCTTTAAGCAAATCCTTGCTCATCTTTCTTTCTCCTTTAATAATTAAAATTTAACTGCTAATCTAATTTTAGCGATTTTACTATAGTTAATTGTTGATTTTTTAACTCTCGCTTTATCTTTGTATTCTACAGTAATTTCTTCACCTTCAACAGCTAAGATATCACCATAAAATTCTTTTTGATTATCGATTTTTTCATATGTTTTAATATAAACATGTTTCCCAACAGAATTAGTTACTTCTTCTAGATCTCTTAAGTCTCTTTCGATTCCTGGAGA
Organism: uncultured Gemella sp.; assembly: GCA_963543895.1. Taxonomy (GTDB): domain Bacteria; phylum Bacillota; class Bacilli; order Staphylococcales; family Gemellaceae; genus Gemella. The sequence goes on from CAUUCZ010000016.1 coordinate 7,933, forward strand.
AGATACCTCTAAATAGTATTTATCACTAATGAAATCTTCTTTGTCAAGTTCTTCTGCTAGTTTCTCACTTAATAATACACAATCATCAAGTGTAAGTCCACCATCTTTATCGAAGTAAATACGTAAGAAATACTCAGTTCCTTCTTTTACATATTCTACATCATAAAGAGAAAATTCCGTATTTTCTGCTTGTTTTGTTGCTATTGCTTTAACTTTTTCTACAATACTCATACAGTACACCTCTTTCTTAAGTTTTAATTGCAATATAAAAGAGCGGAGAACCTTTCAAAATTCACCACCCTTTCGGTAATTTATTTCAATGTATGTACATTATATCATATGATTATAAATAAATCAAATGATAACTACATTTTAGTACGAATTACTTCAATTTTGTATCCATCTGGATCTTTGATGAAGTAATATCCTGGCGGGAATCCTGGTAAACCTTTAAGGTCTGTTACGTCATATCCTGCCGCTTTGTGTTTTTCATGTAGTGCTTCTAAATCTTCTACAGAAATAGCTATGTGCCCATATCCATCTCCTAGCTCATATGCACCATGATCGTAGTTATAAGTTAATTCTAACTCATAGTTTGAACCTGGTAAAGTTAAGTATACTAATGTAAACTTATACTCAGGAAAATCTCTTTCACGACTTACTACAAAGTCGAATGCTTCAGTATAAAATTTAACTGATTTTTTTAAATCTGCTACACGGTAGCAAGTATGTGCCATAGTTTGTACCATAATTTCCACCTCTTAATTATTTTATTATAATATTGTCCATCCAATTGCAACTGCACCTAATCCAAGGTGTGTAGAAATAACTGGACTTATTCCATCTATATCAACAGTTACATTTGAATAATTTTCTTGAATATATTTTTTAATCTCTTCTGCTTTATCTAATGCATCAACATGTAAAACACAAACTGTAATATGTTTTCCTTCATGTTGTCTATAGTACTCATCAAACAATTCGTACATTCTCGATACAACTTTTTTATAAGTACGAATTTTTTGGAAAGGCACAATTACCTTATCATCAAAATGTAGTAACGGTTTTACTTGAAGTAGACTTCCTACTACTGCTTGAGCACCACTTAAACGTCCACTTCGTTGAAGGTGGGATAAATCATCTGCCATAAAATATGCGTCCGATACTTTTTTCATTTCATTTAATGCTGAAATTATTTCACTAGAAGTTTTTCCTTCTTTAATTAACTTAGCTGCCTTTATAGCATAATATCCTTCAGGTCTACAAGAGACTTCAGAATCGAACGGATGAACATTCAATCCATCAACCATAAGACCAGCCACAGAGTATGATGTGAATGTACCACTAATTCCACTTGAAAGTGCAATAGCAATAACATCAGTATACCCTTCTTCTTTTAATTTTTCTAAGCAAGATACAACCTCACCTATAGCAGGTTGAGAAGTTGTAGGGAAGGCATTGTTAGGATTTCTTAGGTATTCGTGATATTTATCAAGCGGCATATCGATAACTTCTTTATACGAATTATTATCAATAATTAGATTTAAATAAACGGTACGAATATCTAGTTCTTCCTTTAAATCTTCTGATAAATATGCAGTTGAATCCATAATTATTGCAATCTTTTCCACATTCTATCCTACTATCATAAAGATAGCTTTTCCTTTCTTAGAATTTTTCGATATTATAAAGTTCAAGCTCCACTTTAGTTTCTCTACCCATAAGCTCGATCATAACATCAGCTTTGTAGTTATGTAAGTCTAAGTTTACAACTTTTCCTTCCATATCAACGAATGGACCAGAGATAACACGAACATAATCTCCAACTTCAATATCAATATCTACAACATTCGATAGACCCATTTGTTGTAAAATAAAGTTAATTTCTTCTGGTAATAATGGACTAGGTTTAGAACCACCACCATGTGATCCCACAAATCCAGTTACACCAGGTGTATTTCTAACTACAAACCATGAATCATCTGTCATTACTAACTCAACAAGTACATATCCAGGGAATGTTTTTCTATTAACTTCTTTTTTCTTTCCTGTTGGAGTTAAGATTGTCTCTTTTTCTTCTGGAACAACGATTCTGAAAATTTTGTCTTCCATACCAAGAGACTCAACTCTTTTTTCAATATTATCTTTTACTTTGTTTTCATATCCAGAATACGTATGTATTACATACCACTCTTTACTTACTGTATCGCTCATAATAACCTCTCTTATCTACTGAAGTGTCTAATTCCAGCAGTTATTCCTAAATCAACTACGTAGCTAAATAACATTAATATTCCAACTACAACAATAACAATTAGTGTTTTTCTAACAAGTTCACTAAAAGTTGGCCAACTTACTTTACGCATTTCTGTGGCTACATTTTTCAAGAATCTAATCATTTATTAACAATCCTCCACATATTTTTCTTTACTCTCTACATTTTATAAATTATAACATAGTATAATTTATAAGTCTATATCTTTAAATATATTGCATTCTTGTACAATATACTATTGTATCATTAAATCAAAAACATTTCAATTAAATAAAGTCTCAAAGAACCTTTAGATTTTCTTGAAATTATTTTTCTAATAAATCATAAGTAGCCGTTAATGTATTTCTCATTAACATTGTGATTGTTAAAGGCCCTACTCCTCCAGGCACAGGAGAAATATAAGCAACTTTCTCCATGAACTCATCTAGATTTACATCTCCAACTAACTTACCATCTTTGTAGTTATTACCAACATCGATAATTGTACAAGTTGGTTTTACTATTTCTTTTCCGCTTAAGAAATGTGCAACCCCTACGCAGCTTACGATAATATCAGCTTGTTCTATTAGTGCTTCTAAATCTTTAGTTTTAGAATGAGCAGTAATTACAGTTGCATTATTTTGAAGTAATAAAGTCGAGATAGGTTTACCTACAATATTACTTCTTCCAATTACTAGAGCAAGTTTTCCAGAAATTTCCTCACCAGTTGATTTAATCATTTCTAAAATCCCTAATGGAGTACAAGGAATAAGTTTAGCTTCCCCAATCACTAATTTTCCAACATTTATAGGATGGAAGCCATCTACGTCTTTTGACGGAGAAACAGCATTTAGAACTTTTTCTGCATCTATGTGTTTTGGCAATGGTAATTGTACTAAAATTCCGTGAACCTTATCATCACTATTTAATTTTTCAATTTCATTTAATAAATCATCAGTAGAAATTTCTTCTGGTAACTCAATTTTGATAGAATTTATATTATTTTCTATACAAGCTTTATGTTTAGAATTAACATAACTTCTTGATGCTTTATTATCTCCTACTAAAACAACTGCAAGTGTAGGCTCAACACCTTTTTCTCTTAAAACAGCTGCTTCGTTTTTAATTTCTTCTCTTAACTCTTTAGCAAGTTGTGTTCCACTAATGATTTTCGTCATTCTTTTTTCCCTTTCCAATTTTTAATTTTGATTGATTTTCTGTCCCACTCATTAATCTCTGTATATTCTTTTTGTGCATATAGATAACAAAAATACACATCACTATCATAATCCACTTATCAAATCCAGTTTCAAACAGGCTAAGATACCCAATAGCAGTTAAACTAATAAGTATACTACCTAATGAAACATATCCTGTTAAAAATAGAGTTGAAAAGAATATAGCTAAAAGTAACAAGCTTAACATAGGATATAAGAAGATGAATACTCCTGATCCCGTAGCTACAGCTTTTCCCCCTTTGAAGTTTGCAAAGATAGGAAAAACATGTCCTATCATTGCAAATGCCCCAAATATTGATAAAAAGTCTACTCTTCCTAACATCAATGTTGGAAGAAATGTAGCGATTATTCCTTTAGATACATCACATATAAATACTGTAACTCCTGCCTTTTTTCCAAGACATCTAAAAGTATTTGTTGTACCTAAATTTCCACTTCCAAGTGTTCTAATATCAGTATTGTAAAATACTTTCCCTACTATTAATGCAAAAGGTATCGAACCAATTACATATGCTAAAACGCAAAATAATATTATCTGTGTAATCATAGACTACCTACCTAATAATAGCTCCGTACTCTGTAAGTGCAGAAAGTACTTTATCATGTACCGCTGTTACTTCTTCATCTGTTAAAGTTTTTTGTTTGTCACTATATGTAATAGTTAAAGCTAGTGATTTCTTACCAACTAATAACTCAGCACCAACATATAAGTCGAATAATTCCACTTTAGTAATTAATTTACTATTTACTGATTCAATTACATTATAGATATTTTGATATTCATCTTTAACATCAACTAACATAGCGATATCTCGTGTAATTTCAGGATATTTAGTTACCTCTTCATACTTAGGTTTAACTTTACTTTCTGAAATAACTTCATCTAAATTAATTTCAAATACATATGTAGTATTTAATCCAAGCTTATCTGCAACTTGTGGGTGAACTTCTCCAATAAATCCAATACGTTTTTCACCTAAATATACCTCAGCGAAACGTCCTGGGTGCATACCTTCAAGTTTAGATTTTTTATATGTAACTTTTTCATCTAAGCCTAAACGATCAAAAACAACTTCTAAGTATCCTTTAGCCGCGAAGAAGTCTAATGAGCTACTTTCTTTAAGCCATTTAGTTACTCTTTCTTCTCCAGTTAGTGCAGCACTTAAGTATAATGTTTCTTTAGGTTGGATATTATCATCTCCACTACCAAAGAATACACGTCCAATTTCAAGAAGTTTTAGATCTTTTTGTTTTCTAGCTACGTTGTATTGAACAGTGTTTAATAATCCTGGAACTAAACTTTGACGTAATGTCGAGTGAGTTTCAGTCATAGGCATTAATAATCTAACTTTGCGGTGATTTTCTAAAGTATACTGCGTAGCTTCTTCTTCTGATACTAATGAATAGTTAATAGTATCATTAAATCCTAAGCTAGCATATACTGCGCGCAGATCACGTACCATTCTTTGTGAATAAGTTAAACCACCTTTAGTAGTTTTAGAGAATTTTGGTAATGTTGACGCTAGGTTATCATAACCATAAATTCTAATAACTTCTTCAACTAAGTCTTGTTTAATTGAAATATCAGGTCTTCTAGTAGGTACTTTAACTACTAAGATTTCTCCTGTTACTTCTACTGTAAAACTTAACCCCTCTAAAATAGCTACGATTTCTTCAGTAGATAATGTAATTCCAAGATAGTTGTTAATATATGAAGTAGTAATTTCTACAACTTTTTCTTCTTCTTTATTAACTACTCCAACAGAACTTTCAACTACGGCATTTGGACATAATTCTAAGATTAATTCTACTGCACGAGCAAGGGCTGCTTTTTGCATATTAGGATCAATACCTTTTTCAAATCTTGCAGAAGAATCACTTCTTAACCCATGAGCAGCTGAAGTACGACGAACTGATGTCGGATTAAAATATGCAGATTCTAAAATAATATTTTTAGTTTTTTCACTTACCTCTGTGTTTTTACCACCCATTACTCCTCCAAGAGCAATAGCGCGCGTTCCATCAGTTATTACTAAATCAGTTGTTTGTAATTTTCTCTCTTCTCCATCAAGAGTTTCTAGAACTTCACCTTCTTTAGCATCACGAACTACGATTTTATCTCCAACTAGATCTTTATCGAATGCATGCATTGGTTGACCAAATTCTAATAGTACGTAGTTTGTAATATCTACAATATTGTTAATAGGACGAATTCCAGAATTCATAAGTCTTGTTTGTAACCATAGTGGCGAAGATTTCACTTCAACATTTTTCACTACTTGACCTACATAGTTTCTACAAGAATCACTTTCGATAGCAACTTGTAACGAAGTAGCTTCGTAATTTTCTTCTTTTTCTACATCATTAAAATTAACTTTTTTATTGTATAAAGCTCCTAATTCATAAGTAAGACCACGCATACTTAATGCATCCGCTCTGTTAGGTGTAATTGATAAATCTAAGATGTAATCATTTAAACCAAGTACTTCAACAACATCAGAGCCTAACTCTTGTTCAGTCTCAAATACATAGATACCTTCTTGATAATTTTTAGGCACTACACTCTTACTTAATCCTAATTCAGCTAATGAACAAATCATACCTTGTGATTCTACACCACGAAGTTTAGCTTTTTTAATTTTAATTCCTGGTAATTTCGCTCCTACTTTAGCAACAATTACATATTGTCCAGCATCAACATTTGGTGCACCACAAACGATTTGTAGGTTTTCTTCTTCACCAACGTTTACTTGACATACATTTAATTTTTCAGCATCAGGGTGTTTTTCTTTAGATACAACATATCCAACTACAACGTTAGAAATTTCTTCTGCTAAATATTCAACACCTTCAACTTCAATACCACCACGAGTGATTTTTTCAGCTAATGCATTTGCATTATCTTCAACATTCGTATATTGTTTTAACCAATTATAACTTACTAACATTACTACCTCCTATTAATCGTTTCTATCACTATTGAATTGTTGTAAGAATCTTACATCATTTGTGTAGAAACTTCTAATATCGCTAATTCCATATTTTAACATTGCAACACGTTCTGGTCCCATACCAAAAGCGAATCCAGAGTATACTTCTGGATCAAAACCAGCCATTTTAAGAACGTTAGGGTGAACCATACCAGCTCCTAAAATTTCAAGCCATTTAATGTTTTCTTCATCATCTTCATTTCCCCAAGAAACATCAACTTCTACTGAAGGTTCAGTGAATGGGAAGAAGCTTGGACGTAGACGAATTTTTTTATTTTCTCCGAATACAGCTTTAATAAAGTGCTCTAAAGTACCTTTTAAATCACTAAATGTGATACTTTTATCTACTACTAATCCTTCAATTTGAGTAAATTGGTGAGAGTGAGTAGCATCATCATTGTCACGACGGAATACTTTACCAGGACAAATAATCTTGACAGGACCTTCTCCATTAGCTTTTAACATTTCACGTGCTTGAACAGGTGAAGTTTGTGTTCTCATTAATAATTCATTTGTAATATAGAACGAGTCTTGCATATCACGAGCTGGATGATCTTTAGGTAAGTTTAACATTTCAAAGTTAAACTTGTCAGTTTCTACCTCAGGTCCTTCAGCAACTGAATATCCCATAGAAATAAAGATTTCTTCAATTTCTTCAATAATTTTATTTAATGGATTAATTCCACCTAATACAACTTTTTTACTAGGTAAAGTAACATCAATATTCTCACTAGCTAATTTCAACTCTAATGCTGCCTTAGCTAATTCAGATTTTTTCTCTTCTAAACTATCGTTAATAAAAGTTTTTACCTCATTAACAAGTTTCCCAAAAGTAGGTCTTTCTTCTGGAGATAAATCACGTGCACCTTTCATAACTTCTGTTAGTTCACCCTTTTTCCCTAAAAATTTAACTCTTAGGTCATAAAGTTCTTTTTCATCTTTAATTGTTTTAACTAATTCTAAATATTCTTTTCTTATATTCTCTAAAGTCATAAGTTCCTCCTTAAAAATTTAATATAAAGACATTGATATAAGTTCTATTATTTATCCAAAATAAAAAGCCCCTCAAGACTTAGTCTCAAGGGACGAATATATCGTGGTACCACCCGTATTTTAAAGCATAATTGCTTCCTTAATATAGTTGATAACGGGTACCACCCGATTGTACTCATAGTCTACTTATACAATTACTCATAAGCTGAAAATATATTCTCAGTTCATACAACTCTTTCAGTCACGAAGTTGCTCCCTGTTAAAAACATCCAATATACCGTCTTAATCATCGTTTTTTGAAAAATTCATACTTAAAATGATAATACAAATGTTCCGGAATGTCAACAGATATGGCTGTTTGAATAATAAATTTCTTCCTGTTTTTGTATTTTTCACTCTACAAAATTATAATTATATTATTTGAAAAATTTTACTCAGGATAAAAAAGACTTTCGATTTTCATCGAAAGTCTTATAATTATTATTTAGTATAATCTGCAACTAATGCTAATACTTCTTCAGTTGTTGAACACATAATAGCTTTATCAACTAATTCTTTCATCTTATCTAATGATAAGTTTTTGATTTGGCTACGTGCTTGAAGAATTGAAGTAGCTGACATAGAGAACTCATCTAATCCCATACCTAATAGTAATGGAATAGCTAAGCTGTCTCCAGCCATTTCTCCACACATTCCAGTCCATTTACCTTCTTTGTGAGATGCTTCAATAACATTTTTCACAAGACGTAAGATTGCTGGGTTATATGGTTGATATAAGTATGATACTTTTTCACTCATACGGTCTGCTGCCATAGTGTATTGAACTAAGTCGTTAGTACCGATTGAGAAGAAGTCTACTTCTTTAGCAAAGATATCAGCGATAACAGCAGTTGATGGAATTTCAACCATGATACCTAATTCGATATCGTTACTTACTGCAACACCTTCTGCTACTAATTTTTCTTTTTCTTCTAAGAATAGTGCTTTAGCAGCTCTAAATTCTTGAACTGTAGCGATCATTGGGAACATTACACAAAGTTTACCATAAACAGATGCACGTAATAATGCTCTAAGTTGAGTTCTGAATAAATCTTTTTCTTCTAGGCAAAGACGAATTGCTCTAAATCCTAAGAATGGATTCATTTCTTTTGGTAAATCTAAGTATGGTAATTCTTTATCTCCACCGATATCTAAAGTACGAACTACAACAGGTCTGTCACCCATTCCTTCTAATACAGCTTTGTAAGCTTCGAATTGTTCTTCTTCAGTTGGTAGTTGATCACGTCCCATGTATAAGAATTCTGTACGGTATAACCCTACAGCTTCTCCACCGTTGTTGTTAACACCTTCTAAGTCAGCTGGTGTACCGATGTTAGCAGCTAAAAGTACTTCATGACCATCTTTAGTAACAGATTTTTCTGATACTAATTTAGCCCATTCAGCTTTTTGCTCTTCAAATTTAACGTGTTTTTCTTTTAATTCAGCTGTAGTAGCTTCATCTGGATTTACATATACAACACCATCTAATCCATCAAGAATAAGAACATCTCCATTCTTAACTTCTTCAGTAATTGTACTAGTTCCAACTACTGCAGGAATTTCTAATGATCTAGCCATGATAGCTGAGTGAGAAGTACGTCCCCCAATGTTAGTCGCAAACCCTTTAACAAATTGTTTGTTAAGTTGCGCTGTATCAGATGGAGTTAAGTCTTCTGCAATAACGATAACTTCTTCATCGATTAAGCTTGGGTTTGGTAGGTCTACACCTAGTAAGTGAGCTAAAATACGTTTAGAAACGTCACGTATATCAGCAGCACGTTCTTTCATGTAGTCATTGTCCATTGATTCAAACATTGAAACAAACATGTCTGAAGTTTCTTTTAATGCATATTCAGCGTTAATTTCTTTTGATTGAATGTCAGTTTTAACAGTTCCCATAAATTCTGGGTCTTCTAAAATTAATAAGTGAGCTTCGAAAATAGCTGCTTTATCAGCACCTAAGTTTTCGTGAGCTTTATCTTTAATGATTGTTAATTCTTTTTTAGAAATTTCAATCGCATCTTCAAAACGTTTAACCTCAGCAACAACATCTTGAACTTTAACTTCTTTAACTGTTAAGTTTGGCTCAACAAAAATGTATGCTTTAGCAAAAGATATCCCTTGAGAGGCTGCAATACCTTTTAGTTGTAACATTTTATGCTAATCCTTCTTTCTTCATTGTTTCTTCTAATGCTGCTAATGCTTCTGCTTCGTCAGCTCCGTCAGCGTAAATTACGATATCAGCGTCTTTTCCAACTCCAAGACTCATAACACCCATAATTGATTTTAAGTTAACTTTACGTCCGTTGAATTCTAATTCAATGTTTGATTGGAATTTTGATGCAGCTTGTACTAATAAAGTAGCTGGTCTAGCGTGGATTCCTGTTTCATCGATAACTTTAAATTCTTTTTGTAACATAGTCATGTCTCCTTTTATTTAAAAAAATATTTACATTCAAATAATAACACATGAAAGCAATATTTACAAGTATTTTATACTTAATAAAAACTAAGAATAGTGCTTATTCTATAACAAAGAAAACAGTTTCTTACATATATAGTAAGCATTTACTACTCATATGTTGAAAATATCATGAAAACATTTTTTTCAATATTAATTAAATTTACAACATAAAAATAATAAAAAAGTATCTATTACAAGGGAAGTAACGATACTTTTTTATATTATTCACATTAATTAAATTTAAAATTATTATGTTTTTATTTCTATACTGTAAACCTAATTATGAAAATTAAACCAATTCTCCTCCAAGCTTAATTATAGATTTAAATTTCTCATAATCCTCATGATTTCTATTGAATTCACGAGCATTTTTATTAACTTCTTTAAAATCAATACCTTGGTCTTTTGCTGCAAATACACAACCACAGTAACATTGTCTATATATATTATAGTCATTACACATTTCTACAGATCTTTTATAACCATTATTCTTTTTAAAATCTGATGGTAGATAATATATCGAAACTTGTTCTTGAAGAACATATCCAGCTTCATTTATAACAGTAGCATTTTTCTTAGGACTCAGAGTCAAAGCAGAGGCAAAATAATCGTAACCTAGCTCCTCAGCTTTCTGAGCAGAAGAGTCTAAACGCATTTCATAACAAATATGACATCTCTCTCCCCCTTCTCTATCCTCTTCATGTCCTTTTACAGCACTAATAAATTTACTTGGTGCATACTCATCAGCTAAGAATTTAATCTTTTTGTCATTTCTTTTATTGAATTCTTCGACAAAATCTTTTTGTACTAACATACGTTTAATATATTCTTCTTTTGGATGAATGTTAGAGTTCGAGAAAAATATTGTAATATCACTAATCTCAGATAAATATTCTAATACATATGTACTACAAGGAGCACAACAAGAATGAATAAGAATTTTAGGACGAAAATTAGTCTTCTCCCATTCTTTTATAAGTTCTTTTAGTACGTTATCATAATTAATCTTTTGATTTTTGTGTCTAGTATTTATAAATTGTTTGCTATCAATCATACAAATCCAATCCTTCTAAAATTTCTAATATTTCACTTCACAAGTTTAATATACTTTAATTTATTTTACAATTAATATCATTTCTAATTAAAAGCTATTATCAATAACATCTTTAAAAACTTATAAAAATAGGTTCCGAAAAAGAAATTATAACACTTCAATCTTTCCGAAACCCATTGTTTATTAATTATTCAACTTTATACGCTATTCCTAAATGCTGATATGCTTTAGGTGTGGCACGACGCCCTCTAGGTGTACGTTCTATAAATCCTTCTTTTACAAGATATGGCTCATAAACATCTTCTATAGTAATACTTTCTTCACCAATAGTCACAGCAATTGTTTCAAGACCAACAGCACGACCATCATAACGTTTTATTAAACACTCTAAGATTTTATAGTCTATATTATCAAGTCCTTTAGCATCTACTTGGAGTAAATCCAATGATTCAACAGCTAAGTCCTTGGCTATAACACCATCATTTTTCACTTGAGCGAAGTCTCTTACACGTTTTAGAAGTCTATTCGCTATTCGAGGTGTTCCACGAGATCTCATCGCTATTTCATATGAACTCTCTTCATCAATATCACATTCAAAAATATCAGACGTTCTTTCTATAATATTTTGCAGTTCTGAAATAGTATAAAATTCCAGACGACAATGCACACCGAATCTATCTCTAAGAGGTGCAGTTAAAGCACCAGCTCTCGTAGTTGCACCTACCAATGTGAATGGTGGAAGCTCAATTCTAATGCTGCGCGATTCTTCACCTTTTCCAATTACAATATCAAGATAAAAATCTTCCATCGCAGAATACAGTATCTCTTCAATAGATCTACTTATTCTGTGAATTTCATCGATAAAAAGAACATCACCTGGTTCGAGACTAGTTAATATAGCAGCTAAATCTCCAGATTTCTCTATTGCAGGTCCTGAGGTATATTTAATCCCTACTTCCATCTCATTAGCAATAATTGTCGCTAATGTTGTCTTACCTAATCCGGGAGGACCGTATAGTAAGCAGTGATCTAGAACTTCACCACGAAGTTTTGCAGCCTCTATAAATATTTTTAAATTACTTTTTATCTGTTCTTGTCCTATATACTGACTAAGAAACTTCGGTCTTAAAGACTGTTCTTCACGCTCTTCACCAAAATTTTGGCTTGCAGATACCATTCTATCTTCCATAATTTCCTCCTTTCATCAATTATGCATTCATTAATAATTTTAATCCTTGTTTTACATACTCATCAACACCAGCGAAGTCGAATGCTGATAATTTTTTCTCGATTTTCGCAAGTTCTTTTTTACTATATCCTAGAGCTTCCAATGCTAACATTGCATCACTTAGATAATTATTTACAGCAGTTGGAGCACTACTAATATTAGTCATACTGAAATCAACTTTACCTTGTAAATCAAGGATAATTTGTTGAGCAGATTTTTTCCCAATTCCTGGGAATTTTGTTAAATATGTTACATCTCGATTCTCGATAGCTCCAATAATTTCTTCACTAGTCCCTCCTGCTAATATAGCTAAAGCACTCTTAGGTCCTACACCTTTTACTTTTAATAATAGTAAAAATACTTTTTTCTGATCTTTATTAGAAAATCCATAAAGTATATTAGAATCTTCCCTTACTTGTTGGCTTATAAAAACAGTTTTCTCTTCATTCAATTGATATTCATATGGGTTAGCAACAACTATTTCATAACCTATTCCATTGTTATCAACAACGATATTTGTCGGATTAATTTCCGAAATTTTTCCTTTAATATATGCGTACATTATATTCACACTCCTGATTGATTATTTAATTATAAAATTAAACGTAAAAAATCTCAAGTGTTTTATTTAATCAAAATAATTCCTTACTTCATAGATAGAAAAAAACTTGGCACATTATGTACCAAGTTCATATTTCTATTTTACTTTATCTAAATCAACATTCATAACTTTTGCAGTTGCTTCTACTTTTTTATAAGCATCTTGATCCACATCAGTAAATCCAGTGATACTAAACATCTTTGTGAATAATTCTTTCATTTTTGGATCATTTTCAATATCACGAAGAGCTTTTTCTAATTTTTCCTGTAACTCTTTATCCATTTTGCTAGAAGTTGTAACCATAACACCGGGAATCATATCACTAGTTGCTAATTTTTGAATGTCAGTTTTTGCTTGTGGGAAGTCTTTAGCATATCTATCTTCCACTCCATCAAATGTAGCAATTACATCAACGTCTTTGTTAAGAAGTAATTGTAAACTCTTATCATGTCCACCACTAAATTGATAACTAATATCTTTATCTAAGTTAAGACCAGCTTCAACTAACATAGCACCTGGATAAATATATCCTGATGAAGATGAAGGATCTACAAATGCTACTTTTTTACCTTTAACATCTTGAAGTGATTTAATACCTGAATCTTTTCTTACATATAATTCAGCAGTGTATCCAGGTTTACCTGTTTTACCTTTAGATGTTAGTATAGGTTTTGCATTACTTTGTTTTTGAGCAAGTAAAGAAGAAAATGGAGGAATGATACCAAAATCAACACTTCCACTACCTAATCCCTCAACTACACCAATATAGTTACTAGCTGTAAAAGCTTCTACTTTTACCCCTAATCTTTCAGAAAGATAATCAGAGATTGGTTTAAGATCTTCAACAAGTTTCTCACTATTTTTCAGAGGAACAAATCCCATTTTAATAACTTTTTCTTCTTTTTTCGTTTCAGTCTTTGTAGTACATCCTACGATAGAGAAGACAAAAATAAAACTAAATAACGCCAATAATATTTTCTTCATATTATTTCCTCCTCGATATTTTTAAAATAAATTTGATATAATTTTAACACAAAAAAAACAATATATCTAGCTTTTAAAAAGAAATAATACCAATTTTTAACGAGAAATTTTCACATTACTAGAATAATGTTCGGTAATTACTAATAAATTCCCGAATATTTTCATAATATAAGGATTATAAATAATATAAACCGTAATTTAGGCATAAAAAAAACACCTTATAAAAGATGAGTAAAAATTGGAGGCGGCTACCGGATTTGAACCGGTGATCAAGGTTTTGCAGACCCGTGCCTTACCACTTGGCTAAGCCGCCTAAAGATATTAAATTTTAATGGGGCGGCTGAGGGGAATCGAACCCCCGAATGTCGGAACCACAATCCGATGCGTTAACCACTTCGCCACAGCCGCCATATCAAGAACAATATTTATTATACATTTTTCATCAAATTATGTCAAGAACTTTTTTAATAATTTTCAAACAAAGAAATAATTCCCTTTAAC
>CAUUCZ010000017.1:0-22217 GCA_963543895.1 uncultured Gemella sp.
ATAATCTAGGTATTATTATCATTGATGAAGAGCATGAAAATAGTTATAAACAGACAGAGTCACCAAGATATGATGCAAAGGATATTGCTAGAAAGCGTGGAATCTATAATAAATCTACTGTAGTATATGCTAGTGCAACACCTTCAGTTGATTTATATTATAATTTTGAAAAGAATAATCCTAAAAATTTATTAAAACTTACTCATAGATTTAATAATAAATTACCGATTATAAATATAGTTCATACTGAAGAAAAAGAAGAGGTTATTGCTAGCGAGTTACTTATTAAAATTAAAGAAAAAATAGAGAAAAAAGAACAAGTGCTCTTACTAATGAATAAACGTGGATATACAAATTTTATTCGTTGTTTTTCGTGTGGGCATTTATATAAATGTGAAAATTGTGATATAAGCTTAAATTATCATAAACATGATAATTCATTGCACTGTCATTTTTGTGGATATCAAAAGAAAATTTCTAATATACCTAAGTGTTGTGAACACCCAGAATTAGTTTCTGGAAATTATGGTATACAGCGCGTTGAAGAGTACTTATATCAAAATATACCAGATGTTAGAATTACGAGGATGGATTCAGATACCACTAGTAGAAAAGGCGCATATGAGAGACTGCTTACTGATTTTAAAAATCATAAATCTGATATTTTATTAGGAACACAGATGATCTCAAAAGGGCTAGATTTTCCAAATATTACTTTGGTTGGTGTATTATCTATTGATAATATGATAGCACTACCTAGTTTTAAAGCAAATGAGAAACTATTCCAATTACTAGTTCAAACAGCTGGTAGGGCGGGACGAAGTGAGAAGGAAGGGGAAGTTGTCTTTCAGACCAATATTGCTAGCAATATACTAGATTATGCGATTGAACATAGCTATGAAAAGTTTTATAAATATGAACTTAACAGAAGAAAGTTAATAGACTATCCACCATTTTGTAAAATATCTTTTATAACAATAAAAGGATATAATGAACAAAAGACAGAACGTGTTGCTAAGATGATATTTGATTTTATTAGTAAGAAACAAACTAATTTATCGGTATTAGGACCTAATAAGAGTCTGTTTTATAAGATAAATAATGAATATAAATTTAATATTGCGATAAGATATCAAGATGAAGATTATAATAAACTTTATCCTTTATTAAAGTATATTAATGATTATTTTGCCGAAAGCTTTTCTAGAGAGAAAATTACAATAACGATTGATAATTCTGCACTAGATTATATGTAAATAATTCAAATTAATTTGCATTGAAAATTAATTGTAAGTTTTAAAATAAATATAAATAAATCAGCTCAAAATAGTTTTAATTTGAGTTGATTTTATTTTTTAAAAAAGCGGTAAAAATTTGAAAAAAACGCGATTTTATCGTATAATATAATGATGTAGATTTATATTTAATGACTGGAGGAATATTGTGGAAATAGAACAAGTTATAAAGATTTCACAACTCTATGATTTTTACTCTGAATTACTTAGTGATAAACAAAGACAGTATTTGGATGACTATTATTTTAATGATTTATCGCTGACAGAGATTTCTGAAAATTATAATATATCAAAACAAGCTGTATCTAATAATATTAAGAGAACAATATTAGAATTAGAACAGTTTGAAGAGAAGTTAAATTTAATTAAATTAAACAATCAGAGATTGTTTTTACTAAATGAGATAAAAAAATCAACTACTGATACAGAAGTACTAACGTATGTTGAAGAATTGATAAAACTAGAAAATTAGGAGAGCTTGTATGGCATTTGAGAATTTATCAGAGAGATTACAAAATACAATAGCTAAGCTTACTGGAAAAGGTAAAGTTTCAGAAGCGGATGTAAAAGAAATGATGCGCGAAGTTAGATTAGCTTTATTAGAAGCGGATGTTAACTTCAAAGTTGTAAAAGAATTTGTAAAGAAAATAAGTGAAAGAGCAGTTGGAACAGAGGTTATGAAATCTCTTACTCCAGCACAACAAGTTGTAAAAATCGTAAATGAAGAATTGGTTGAACTATTAGGTGGAGCTAATGTTGAATTAAACCAAGGTGGTAAAATTACTACTGTTATGATGGTAGGTCTTCAAGGGGCTGGTAAAACAACAACAGCAGGGAAATTAGCGCTTAAAGTTAAAAAGACTATGAAGAAAAAACCGCTTCTTATTGCCGCTGACGTTTATAGACCCGCTGCAGTTCAACAATTAAAAACATTAGGTAAGCAACTTGATATCGAAGTATTTTATGTAGATAAAGATCCAGTAGATATTGTTAAGGACGGATTAGCTTTTGCTAAGGAAAATTACTTCAACTATGTAATTATTGATACAGCTGGACGTTTACACATCGATGAACTTTTAATGGATGAATTGAAAGATATTAAAGCTGCTACAACACCCGATGAAATCTTACTTGTTGTCGATTCTATGATAGGGCAAGAAGCAGTTAATATTGCGACTTCATTTGATGAACAACTTGATATTACTGGTTTAGTACTAACTAAGTTAGATGGGGATACTCGTGGTGGTGCTGCACTATCTATTAAGTCTATTACAGGTAAACCAATTAAGTTAGTCGGTATGGGTGAAAAAATGAATGACCTTGAGTTATTCCACCCAGAACGTATGGCATCTCGTATTTTAGGTATGGGTGATGTACTTACATTAATTGAAAAAGCACAGGCTTCTATCGATGAAGATGAAGCTAAAAAAATGCAGGAAAAAATTCTAAATCAAAGTTTTACTTTCGAAGATTTCTTAACACAATTAGAACAAGTTAAAAAATTAGGTAGTCTTAAAGATATACTTGGAATGATTCCAGGAATGGGTAAATTAAAAAATATGAATTTAGATGCTGTTGATGAAAAACAATTTGTCTATATCGAGGCTATTATTAAGTCGATGACAATTGAAGAAAGACAAAATCCTGATATTATAAATGTACCACGTAGAAAACGTATTGCCCAAGGTAGTGGTCGTCCCCTTAATGAGGTTCATAAACTGATCAAACAGTTCGAAGAAATGAGAAAAATGATGAAACAATTCGGTGGGCTTATGAATGATAAATCTAAAAGAAAGGGTCTTGGAAGAATGTTCGGTGGCAAACTTCCATTCTAGTTAATTATGAATAATATAGTTTTATTCCAACCAGAGATTCCAGCTAATACAGGAAATATTGCACGTACTTGTGTTGGAACTAATACAAGATTACATTTAATTAGACCACTAGGATTCTCTATTGATGATAAACATGTAAAAAGAGCTGGTTTAGATTATTGGGAACATCTAGATTTAGTTGTTTGGGATAGTTTTGATGAATTTTTAGAAGCAACTAACGATAAGCATTATTATCTTATAACTAAATTTGGAACAAAAAATTATTGTGATTTTGATTTTTCTAATGCAGATAATGAAGATATCTATTTTATTTTTGGTAGAGAGACCAAAGGTTTACCAAAGGAATTTAGAGAGAAATATAGTGAACAAGCATTACGTATTCCAATGAGCGAAAATGTTCGTTCTCTAAACTTGTCTAATACAGCTGCATTAATAATTTACGAAGCTTTAAGACAACAAAATTTTAATAAATTAAAATAGTATGTGAGGGGAGAATTTAGGGTTTTTGTCTTGAATTATCCCCTCTAAATAAGAATATATAAGGAGAAAATCATGACATTTGTTGAAATTATAGATGATAATAACTTAGTAGAAGATAGTACAAAAGATATGTTACTAAAACTATTAGATTGTGCAGCTGAGTATGAAGGTGTTGATACTGAGATTACTGAAATGTCGTTATCATTTGTTAGTAAAGAAGAAATACAAGAAATTAATCGTGATTATAGAGGGAAAGATGTTCCTACTGATGTAATTTCTTTTGCTCTAAATGATGAGGTAGAAGATGAAATTGATATAATTGGCCTTGAAGATGAGATTAATTCTATTGGAGATGTAATTATCTGTGTAGATATCGCTCATGAACAAGCAAAAGAGTATGAACATAGTTTTGATAGAGAAATAGGTTTTCTTGCAGTACATGGATTTTTACATTTACTAGGTTATGACCACATGACTGAAGAAGATGAGAAAGAAATGTTTGGTAAACAAGATGAAATTCTTGAGAAGTTTGGTTTAAGGAGATAAGCATGTTTGAAGAACAAATTAAAACGGGATTTGTCACAATTATAGGTAGACCTAATGCTGGTAAATCTACGTTATTAAATAATATATTACAACAAAAAATAGCAATAATGTCAGATAAACCACAAACGACACGTAACATTATAAATGGTGTTTATACTGATAATGACTCACAAATTGTCTTTATTGACACACCAGGTATTCACAAGCCAAAACATAGACTTGGTGATTATATGATGAAACTTGCTAGTAGCGCAATTCAAGAATCAGAGATAGTTTACCTAATTATTAATGCGAGTGAGAAGTTTGGTCCTGGAGATCAGCATTTAATAAACATAGTTAAGGAATTAAAAGTTCCAACATTTTTACTAATTAACAAAATCGATTTAATTTCACCTGAACAATTGATTCAGATAATTGAATTTTATAAAGATTTATATGATTTTGTTGAGATAGTTCCTATTTCAGCATTAAAATCAATAAATGTTGATAATCTATTAAATACAACAAAAAAATACTTGCAACCAAGTTTTAAAATGTATCCTGATGATGTAATTACTGACTCTCCGGAGTATTTTGTTATTTCAGAGTTCATTAGAGAGAAAGTTTTACAATTAACAGAGCAGGAAATTCCTCATTCAATTGCTGTTGTAATTGATAGAATAGAGAAGCAACCTGGTAAAAAGAAAAATATTATCGCTACAATTGTTGTTGAAAGAAAATCACAAAAAGGTATGATTATTGGAAAACAAGGTAAAATGATTAAAGAAATTGGTTCTAGAGCAAGAAAAGATATAGAAGTTCTTCTAGGAGAGAAAGTATTTTTAGAGCTTTGGGTTAAAGTAATCGATAACTGGAGATCAAAACCAAACCAAATTCGTGACCTTGGCTATAGGGATGATATCTTTGACTAATAGAAATTTTATTACTGGAATAATAGTAAAAAAAATAAGATATAGAGATTACCATGAAATATTACATGTTTTAACGGAACAGAGTAATATAGAAAGTTTTTTTTATGAAAATGTCCATAAAAGTAAGAAGAAAATTAAGGTGAGTACACCATATGAGGTATCTATTAATTTTTTTCCTACTAGTGGTATGAATAAAATTACAAACCTTGAAATTGAAAATACGTATACAAATATTGTATATGACATATTAAAAAATAGTTATGTTGCCAATATGTTGGAATATGTTAACTTAATAAATGATGACACATTTAATATGTATAAGTTATTAAAAATATGTTTAAAAAATATAGAAAATGATGTTTCTGAAAAACTTGTTTTAATATATTTTTTGTGTCAAATTTTAAAAGGGCAGGGTTTTATGTTTAAATATCAAAAAACAGATCAAACTTATGTAGGATACAGCTTTTTAAAGAATAGCTTCGTTGATAAGTTTAATATTGATCATAGTGTATATGGTCTTAGTGATTCATTAGTGAAACTTACATATTATATGACTGTTAAAAATATTGACTTTTTAGAAAGTTTGGAAATAGAAAACAAAGATTTAATTCGATTATTCTCATTTTTAAATATGGTATTTAAAGAATTTGTAGGAATAGAAACTAAATCTTATACTAAAATATTAGAACTAGAAGAGATGCTCGGTTCTAATTAAGAAAGAGGCCATATATGAATAATGCAATAGGAGTATTTGATAGTGGAGTAGGTGGACTAACAGTTGCTCGTGAGATTATGAGACAGTTACCCAATGAAACTATCTATTATTTCGGAGATGTTAAAAATTGCCCTTATGGTGATAAAACAAAGGAAGAAATAATAAAAAATACGGATAGAGCAGTAAAATTCTTAATAGAGAAGGGAGTAAAGCTAGTTGTTTTAGCATGTAATACTGCAACAGCTGCGGCACTAGACTATCTGCAAAATAAATATGAAGTACCTATTATAGGAGTTGTTCAACCAGGCGCAAGACGAGCTATACAAGCAACAGAGAATAATAAAGTACTAGTATTAGGAACCAAATTTACAGCAAATTCAAAAGTATATGATATAGAAATTGAAAATATTAATTCTGATATTATAGTTTTTGATAAAGCTTGCCCAGCTTTTGTACCATTTATAGAATCAGAAGGAAATCTTGATAAAGAAGCTACAAAAAAACTAATATCTGATACATTAGGTAATACTAATACACTAGGAGTTGATACTGTAGTTCTTGGTTGTACGCATTATCCAATATTGAAGAAAGATATAGAAGACTATTATGGTAATAATATTAAAGTTATTTCTTCAGGAAGAGAAGCAGCACGTGAAGTAAGTACTGTTTTAGGATATGCAAAATTACATCAGAAAAAGTTAAATAAAAAAGAACACAGATTCTTTATTTCACAAGAAAGTGATAATTTTAATAGTATTGCTTCTAAGTGGTTAAAGAAAGATATTAATGCAGAAGTAGTTGAAATATAGGAGGGATAAAATGAAAGAATTGATTTTAGCATCGAATAATGCACATAAAGTTGAAGAAATTAAAAGCATATTGAGTGATTATAATATTTTAACTTTAAAAGATATTAATTTTACTGATGAGATTATTGAAGATGGATTAACATTTGAAGAAAATGCTTTGATAAAAGCAAGAACAATCTCAAAATTTTCAGGAAAAACTGCAATAGCAGATGATAGTGGACTTAGTGTTGAACTATTAGATGGGCGTCCTGGGGTTTATTCTGCAAGATATTCAAAAGAACAAACTGATTCAAAGAATATAGAGAAAGTTTTATCTGAGTTAGATGGTAAGAAATCAAATGCTAAGTTTGTATCAGTTATAGCCTTAGTTAAACCTGACGGTACAGAATTTACTTTTAGAGGAGAATGTCATGGTGAAATTATTTCTGAACAAAGAGGTAATAATGGCTTTGGATATGATCCTATATTTTATGTTCCTAGTTTAGAAAAAACATTTGCAGAATTAAGTTCTAAAGAAAAAAATAGTATCAGTCATCGAAAAGAATCATTGGAGAAATTTTCTAATTTTTTGAAAGAAGAAAATAATGAAAACTAAAATAATACGAGAAGATTGTATTGCTTGTGGTAATTGCAATGCGATATGCCCTGATGTATATGATTATGATGAAGACGGAATAGCGTATTGCATTATCGACGATAATAAGATGACTGAGGAAGTTGCTGAAAAGTATCGTAGTTTAGTCTTAGAAGCAAAAGAAAATTGTCCAACTGAAGCAGTTTATGTAGAAGAAGACTAGAAAGGAGAGAAGATTGAGCAATAAAAAGACAAAAAGTACAAAAAAAACAAGTAAAACTAGTAAAAACAAAAAATCCACTAAAGTTAGTGGTAAAAAGACAAGTGTAAAAAAATCTCCAAAGAAAAATGTTATTCCCGTTTTGTCTAAAGAAGCCTATCGCGGATTATATTTTGTAATTTCTGTTCTCATAGTAATTTTAGCTGTTTTACAAATGGGATTTATTGGTAGATTTTTTGATGCACTTTTTAAATATTTATTTGGTAGTTTTAGTTATCTTATCTATATAATAATTGTTGCAACGCCAATATATTATATTATGAACAAAAAAATAAAAACTCCAGCAATTGTAGTGATATTATTAATTTTAGTAGATTTTTTATTTCAGTTAGTTTACATTGGTAATAGTGATAATAATTTGTTAGCTTTTAATGACATTTACAATAATAGAGTCAGTTCATATGGTGGAGGATTATTATCGTATTATCCTGTTAAATTCTTAATTTATTTATTATCATATTATGGTTCATTATTGGTAATAATATCAGCTATAATAACGGTTATATTTTTATATTTTAATATTAATCATAGGGAGTTAGTCTTAAGGATTAAATATCATATAGTTAATGCATTTGATAAAAATGAATATGTAGAAGATACTTTAGATGACTATCAAGAAGAGGATGATATTATCTATGATGAATACAATTCATCTAATGTTAATAGAGAAAACTCTAATGAACAGAGATATAATAAAATTAAAGATAAAGATTTAGTTGTTGATATAAGAGAATTCAAAGAAGATGAAGAATTCTATGATGAGGAAATTATACAACGTCCTTCTAGAAAACAACCTAAATTAAATAAAGAACATATTACTGTTGAAGAAGAAACGGTTAATGAAATAGTTTCAGAAGAGTCGTATGATAATTATCAACTTCCACCAGTTACACTACTTAATAACCCAGTTAAGAAACAAACTATTACTAAAGGTGATGTAGTAGAGAAATCAAAAATTCTTCAAAGCACATTTAATAACTTTGGTATTGAGGTTAAGATCGTTAAAGCAATAGTAGGGCCATCGATTACTCAGTTTCAAATATTACCAACGCCAGGAACAAAGGTTAGTAAAATAGTAAACTTGAGTAATGATATAGCATTAAATCTAGCAGCTAAAGATGTACGTATTGAAGCACCAATTCCTGGTAAATCATTAATAGGTATAGAAATACCTAATACAGTAAATGAGCTAGTAACGATGAAAGAGGTTTTTGTCAATGATGAAGATAATTCACCACTATCAGTTGCATTAGGTAAAGATGTATCAGGTGAATCAATTTTCACTAGAATTGATAAAACTCCCCACTTATTAATAGCAGGTTCTACAGGAAGTGGTAAGTCTGTTTGTGTAAATACGATAATTACAAGTATATTATTAAAAAATAAACCAGATAAAGTTAAATTGATAATGATAGATCCTAAGATGGTTGAATTATCAATTTATGACGGTATTCCACACTTGCTTACTTCTGTTGTTACAGATCCAGTAAAAGCAGCAGATGTTCTTCATAAAGTGGTTCTTGAAATGGAAAACAGATATAGAGAATTTGCAAGAGCTAGAGTAAGAAATATGGAAGGTTATAACAAAATTGCTGCAAAAGATCCGGACTATAAAGAACTGCCATATATAGTAGTTATTATTGATGAGTTAGCTGATTTAATGATGGTATCTTCTAAAGAAGTAGAAGAATCGATTGCTCGAATAGCACAGAAAGCAAGGGCAGCTGGTATACATATGATAATAGCAACACAAAGGCCATCAGTTGACGTTATTACAGGGGTTATTAAAACTAATATTCCATCGAGAATTGCATTTGCTGTAAGTTCTAGCATTGATTCAAGAACTATCCTTGATAAATCAGGTGCAGAAACACTACTAGGTAAAGGGGATATGCTTTACTTATCAGCTGATTCAAGTAAGCCAGTACGTGTGCAAGGAGCATTCTTATCTGATGAAGAAGTAGAGAAAGTTGTTGACTTTGTAAAGAGTCAGTCTGAAGCACAATATGATCCGAACATGACTCCAAGCGAGGTAAGTTCACAAAATAGCGGTTCATCTGCTGAAGATGTAGATCCATTATATAAAGAGGTACTGTTATTTATAGCTAAAACACAGAAAGCTTCAGCTTCATTATTGCAAAGAAGATTTAAAATAGGTTATAATAGGGCAGCAAGAATAATAGATATGCTTGAGGAAGATGGATACATTGGGCCTGTAGATGGAAGTAAACCAAGAAAAGTATTTCTAGAAAAAGAATACGCAGAAGACTACGAATAAAAAGTAAATATTGATAGTTTACGTAAAATAAATTATGTAAACTTTAAAGGAAAATTAGAGGTGAATAAAAGTGAAAAAAAATAGTAAATTATTAATAGGATTACTAACTATAGTAATTTTAGCGGTTATTGGATTATCTGCTTATGCTTATCAAAAGCAACAAGCACTTAATAATAATAAACCAAAAGTTGAGAAGAAGAAAGAAGATCCTAAATTAGAAAAATTTATTAAAGATACAGTTTCTAAATTTGATAAAGAGAATGATTTAAATAAAAAAATTGAAATATTTAAATCAATTCTTGATAAAAAAGATGATGTAGCTAAAGAGAATAAAGATAAGCTTAATAGCTTATATAATGATGCAATTAAAAACATGCGTGAAAAATTAAACGACACTGTGAAGGATAAAATAAAAAATGCCTCATTAAACGATGAAGATAAAAAAAATAATGAGAAAGTAGATTCTGTGAAAAAAGAACTAAATGAATTACAATCAACTCTTGAAAAAGAAAAATCAGTTTTATTTGAAAAAGAAGAAGACTACAATTCTATTGCTCAGAGTATTAAAGATGCTTTGACAGCACTAGAAGCTCCTAAGTCTACAGAATCAAATCAATCTCAACAACAGCAAGAAGCGCAGGCTCAAACACAAGCTACTGCTGAAACACACGAAGCACCAGCTTCTCAACAACCTGCAAACACCTACACACCAAGCTATAGTAATAGTAGTAACTCTTCTAGTTCTAGTTCTAATAGAAATACTTCTACTGTGATTAGTAGACCAAGTACCCCACCGAATAATACAGCAACTACTGAAACGCCAACTAACAGTGGAGCTACTACAATTCCAGAAGCGCCAGCTACGCCAGCAGCACCTGCAGGAACAGAAACTTCAGGAACTGGTGAATAACACTTTTGAAATACAGGATAATTAGATTTATCCTGTATTTTTTATTGTAGCAATTTATAGAATATGTTATAATTATTAATGAATTGAATTTATACTTTAAGTTAGAAGGGTAAGTAATAATAATGAATCTACCAAATAAAATAACATTATTTAGAACAATATTAATACCTGTATTTATAGTATTTTTACTAGTTGATATGGGAGGAAGTATTTCTATTCTAGGAGGAAGAAATATAACCTTAAATATTTTCATAGCAGCATTAATATTTATCTTTGCATCATTCACCGATTTTATCGATGGTTATTTAGCAAGAAAATATAATTTAGTAACCAATATGGGGAAATTCTTAGATCCTTTAGCAGATAAACTTCTAGTAGGTAGTGCATTTATAGTTATGGTTGAATTAGGTTTAATGCACAGTTGGATGGTAGTTGTAGTAATCGCAAGAGAATTTGCTGTAACTGGTTTAAGACTTTTAGCTGTTGAAAAAGGTGAAGTTATACCTGCAGGAATACTAGGAAAATTAAAAACTATTAGCCAGTTAGTCGCTATAATTCTTATATTATTAGGTAATCCTATTTTTAATACTATAGGATTTAAACTAGACTATATTCTATTATGGATATCAGTAATTCTTACAATATTATCTGGAATAGAATATTTTAAAAACTCATTACATATATTCAAATAATGTTAGTGATAGGTTCATCCTATCCTAGCATTATTATTTGAGAGGTGTTTTATAAGTGAATAATATATTAAAAGATGAGGATTTTAAAAGAAAATTCCCCATAAAACTTGTTAAACATAATAATGAATGGACAAGTTGGTATGAAGATGAAAAAAGGAATTTACTTGCTAAACTCAAAAAATATGAAGTAACTTTATATCACATAGGAAGTACAGCAATATCAAATATTTATTCAAAAGATATAATAGATATAATTTTAGAAATCAATGAAATTGATGGTTTTGATAGCATAATAGATATTCTGAATATTGAATGGGAACTACGATGGAAAGAAGACGATAAAGCTTTTCTAGTTAAAGGTTATGGAGATAAAGGTTTTGAAACTAAAGTCTACCATCTTCACGTAAGAAGAAAAGGTGATATTGAAGAAGTTAAGTTTAGAGATATTTTAATAGAAAATCCTAAAGTAGCAAAACAATATGAAAGATTGAAGTTAGATTTAGAACTAACACATAAGTATGATAGAGAAGAATATACTGCTGGAAAAACGAAATTTATAAAAGATGTTATAAAAGAATATGGTTTACATAATTAATTATATGTAAACCATATTCTTTATTTTACTTCTTTTTTATTGAAGTACTTAAATAATCCTTGAATTGCAACTATTGACCAAACACCTTCAAGTAAAACAAATCCCCATTGTTTTCCAATAAATGCATCTATTCCTAAAATTAGAGCACCAATAGCATTTAGTAATAGATAGTTAAGTGAAGTTGTCTTAAGTTTTCCTAATTGGCTAAATACAAATCCTATTAATATTAATAGTGATCCTAATACTTGTACAATAATACCCATGTTTACCTCCTAATTTTTTAGTAACTTTTATATTTTACCTCAATAGAAGATATAATTCAATACTAATCATCAAGTTTATCAATATTTTGCTTAATAATCTTTTTTGATTCATTAATGTAGAGCATTGATGTATCACTGTTAGAATGTCCCATTTGTGTCATAATTATCGGTATATTACCATTTGTTTTTAGAGCTAGTTTTGTACCGTAACTGTGTCTTAATTTATGAGGTGACATTGGAACATTAAAAGCATCAGTATATTTCATTACTAATTTTTGAATAGCTCTTATTGATAGTCCAGTTTTATTTTTACTAATAAATACATAATCTTCTCTATTAAGTTTGAAAGGTAGGGAAGTAATGTATTCATTTAATCTATCTAAAGCAGATTTGGTAATTATTACTATATCTACCTTATTACCTTTTCTGATAACATTAATTTCACTATTTAGAAAGTCTATGTCTTTTACTTTTAAATTAGCAAGTTCGTTGACACGAATACCACTCTTTAAAAATAGTGTTAGTATAGCTAGATCTCTTGCTTTATCCCTTAAGAAAAATGATTTTCCGTGATTAGATAAAGTCTTTTCATATTCGAACTCAACATACTGTAAAAATTCTTCATCTTGAGAATCTAAAAATATTTTTTCTGATATTTTCTTTGATC
The DNA here is from genome assembly GCA_963543895.1 of uncultured Gemella sp. GTDB lineage: Bacteria > Bacillota > Bacilli > Staphylococcales > Gemellaceae > Gemella. The sequence continues at coordinate 12,851 of CAUUCZ010000017.1, forward strand.
TAGATGATAATGTTTCTTTAACACGATTAATAGGTATTTTAAGCATAACATTTCTTTCGAAATAAGCTTTACCTTGCTCAGTTTCACTTGTTACTGTAAGGAATTTATAGAGCGATCTCATAGCAGCTTTATAATTATTTATAGTCGTCTGACTACGGTATTTACCATTAACTTGTTCACGAGAGAGACTCTTGAAATAACTTTCCATTTCTTTTTTTGATATATTTTCTAATGTAGAAAGACTGACATCTTTAATACGTTCAGCTTCAGATATAGTTTCTCTGATAGTCCAATTTAAAAAATTCTTATAAGTTTCTAAATATCTGTGTAAAGTTAACGGAGACAAATTGTCATAAAATGTATCAATAAAATCTTCTATATAGTCAGGAAATTCGGGAAGTATTTTGTTGATCTTTTGTTTATAATAATCACGTTGATTCATTGGTATTACTACATTCTCCTTTAATTATTAAATTATACATATAATATGTATTATACGAACAGTTATATTATATCATATTTAGCTGGTTCTTTCAATATATGTTTGTCCCCTAATATTTGAATCATGTAGTTTCATTTAATTCTTATCATGATTCAAAATCTTTTATAGGGATTTAGTTTATGTTTAGTTTGATTAGTGAGATGTCCAAATAGTGTTTTTATATATTTAAAAATCACCACGTATCTATTAATAAAGAAATTTTGGTGGGTTTTTCTATTTTCAACTACATAATTATTATAATTATTTAGTTTTAGTTCCTTCACAAAAATATCACCTATTTAAACGTCGTATAAGCGCCCTAAAATTATTTTTTGTATATTTATACCAAAAAGAACTAAAAACGCTCAGAATTGATTTAAATGCCTATTTTTGGTATTTTTCTCATTTTTATATTATTTATTATTAAATTAATGTAAAAAGCTATCTAAGTTTCCTTAGATAGCTTAAAGTTTATCGCTTAATTATACACGCTCAACTTTTCCAGATTTTAAAGCTCTAGCAGAAACCCAAACTTTTTTAGGTTGTCCGTCTACTAAAATTGTTACTTTTTGTAGATTAGCTTTGAATTTTCTTTTATTTGCGTTCATTGCGTGTGAACGAGTATTTCCTGAACGAGCTTTACGTCCAGTTACGTAACAAACTTTTGCCATGAATTAATCCTCCTTTTGGAAATAGTTTATTCATAACATTTACTACATACACAACTAATAATATAACATACCTTAACATAAATATCAAGTAAAAACTTTAATTTATAATAATTTTCCTTATGCAAACGATGTTATAAACAATATTATAATAAACGCTATGACAGAAGATACTGTTGTTCCTAGTGTCCAGGTCTTAAATGTAGTTTTAAAATCTAAATTCAAATATTGTTTAAATAACCAAAATCCAGGATCATTCACATGTGAACAGAACATACTTCCTGCTGTTATGCTTAGCATTATAAATACTGGTGAGTAACTTACAGTACTAACTAGTGGTTCGACAATAGCAAGTGTTGTTATTGCAGCTATTGTAGCACTACCTAATGATATTCTTAATATGGCAGCTACTAGGAAACTAATAACAATTGGTGATAGATTAAGACCATTAGTCAGTCTAACAATTTCATCAGTAACTTTAGAATCAACTAATACTTGTTTTAAACCACCTGCAGCACCATTAATTAGTAACACTACTGCAATTGTTTTAAGAGATTGGCTTAGTAATGGAACAATACTTCTTATTCTTAAATGTTTTGTTATCATTAATTCAATAATAGCTATTAATAAACTTATTATTAATGCAGTAACTGGATTACTTATAATTGTTAAGATACCTTTTATTGTTTCTGACAAATTAGGTATACCTAAAGCTATTGTAGGAATCGTAATTAAAAGTACTGGTAATAACATTAATAAGATAGCAAAGGAAGTACTCATAGTTTGATTTTCAATCTTTAGAACACTTATATTCTTTTCTTTAGTATCTGAACTAACTCTTGTTTTTACTAAATTAGAATTAGTTAATAGTAAACCACCAATAAAAGCTGTAGGAATAGCTACTATTAACCCATAGTAAAACACTTCAGCCATATTTAAATTGAATGTTTTAGTGATAATACTTGGACTAGGGTGCGGTGGGAATAAAGCGTGAATAGTTAAAACCCCTATGCTTGCAGGAAGAGCAAGATATATCTTATCTAGTTTTAACTCCTTTGCTACTGCAAGAATAATTGGAATTACTAAAATAAAAGCTACATCAAAGAATAAAGAAAAACTTATACACATTCCAGCTATAAGTAATCCTAATTGGATTCTCTTAAGTCCAAATACACTAATCATTTTCTTTGCCGTAATCTCTACTGCACCTAATTCTTCCAATATTTTACCAAACATTGCTCCTAGACCTAATATTAATGATAAATGTCCTAGAAGAGATCCAGTCCCCTTCTCTATAGAATCTATCAATTTATTAGCGGGAAGTCCTAAAAATAATCCTAGAATAATAGCAACTATTAATATTGATAAAAATGGCTCAAAATGTAATTTTGTTATTAAAAATATAAGAGCACTAATACCAATAAATACTAACAATAATTTATAGGAATAATTTCCTAAAAAAAATGCTAATGAAGAATAGACTATTAATCCTAAGATAATAAATATCTTATCTAATTTCATTATATTCTCCTTAATTTTTCATTAGGTAATTATAACATTATTAATATAGATAAGTAAAGGTAAACGTTTTAAGATTTATTATTTTAGGAGATCAGCTATTTTCTCAAATGTTCTAGAATTTCGTATAGTAACAGACTTATAGAAACTTTCTTTTATTAAATACTTATGATAGGAAGTTTTTAAGTAACTATTTTCGTTGTATTTACCCCAGAATACGGCATTTTTGCCGAAATGAACAGCTTCATCTTGTAAAGGCATTTGTTCTATTCGGGCTCTCATAAATGAATAATCTATTTCATTTGTATAGAATAATACATCTTTTCTATATAAATCATTAAACCACCAGCTCGGTAAGTTTTCAAATTCGTCAAGATACTCACTCTGGCTAAGTATTACTTTATTAATTTTAAATGGATAAGTATATAATATTTTTGATATGCTTTGATTAACAGTATCGATGCTATCAGTAGTATCAAATATTATATTTCCACTGTTAATATATGAAATTACATTCTTATACCCAACATTCGAAATCTTATCTTTTAACTCAGCCATTGAAACTTTATTCTTTCCACCGACATTAATACCGCGTAGCAAAAGTAAGTATTTCATTAGTTTCTCCTTTTATAAAAAACTCTCTATTATCGAAATAATAGAGAGTTTTAATATTATTCTTAAATTATGCTCTTGATACGTAAGAACCTTCTGCAGTATTGATAACTAATACATCTCCTTCTTTAACGAATAGAGGTACTTGTAAAGTGTATCCAGTTTCTACTGTAGCAGCTTTAGTAGCTCCTTGTGCAGTATCACCTTTAACACCTGGTTCTGTTTCAGTTACAGTAAGTTCTACTGTTGTTGGTAAGTCAATTCCTAAGATTTCGTCACCAAACATTAAGATTGAAACTTCCATGTTTTCTTTTAAGAAGTTTAATTCATATTCTAATTGTGCTTCAGGTACTTCGATTTGCTCGTAAGTAGCGTTATCCATAAATACATATGCTTCACCAGTTGAGTAAAGGTATGACATTTTTTGGTTATTGATTTGAGCTTTTGCTACTTTCTCACCAGCTCTGAATGTTTTATCGTTAACAGCACCAGTACGCATATTTCTTAATTTAGAACGTACAAAGGCTGCTCCTTTACCAGGTTTAACGTGTTGGAATTCCATTACTTTCCAAATGTTTCCATCAACTTCGATAGTAACTCCAGTTTTAAAATCATTAACTGATATCATTATTGTATTTCTCCTTTAAATTGTATTAATATTATTATAAATAAATTTTTTTTTAAAATCAAGGTAAAAACGATTAATTTTAAAGTAAAATGCTATTAAAAACATATATCTAGCATTTTTAGTTTACATAATTATATTTATGTAAACTAAAAACTGTTATTTTACTTTAACAGCTTCTACCATGTAGATTCTATTACCTTTTTTAATAAACTTATCTTCATACTCAGTATGAACATTATCTTCTTCGTAGACGCTGCTAGTTAAATCTAATGATAATCTATTGAATGTAAATCCATACTTTGCATAGCTCATTAAACTGTATTCGAATAAACCTTGGTTATCAGTTTTTTGAACAATTGTTTTATTTCCATTCAAGATAGCTTCATAACGAGCTAAGAACGTATGGAATGTTAAGCGTCTTTTCTCATGTCTTGTTTTAGGCCATGGATCAGAGAAGTTAAGATATAATCGATCAACTTCACCTTCAGCAAAATACTCTAGTAGATCTTCAGCATTTCCTGAGATAAGCTTTAAGTTTTCTCTATGAGTTTCTTCAACTTTATCTAATAGAAATGTTAAGACAGTTGGTTGTGCCTCCATAGCTATAAAGTTAATTTCTGGGTGTTTTTCAGCAAGTGTATGAATAAACTTACCTTTTCCACTTCCTATTTCTAAGTGTATTGGATTATCATTTCCAAAAATTTCTTTCCATTTTCCTTTATTATCCTTAGGTTGTAAAAATACAACTGGACTATTCTCTAGACGCTCTCTAGCATCTGCTCTATTTCGAACTCTCATTCATGCACCTTTCTATTTTAATTCTATTGTTTTATTAAATAATTGTTTGTTTTCTAATACTTTTTCTTTTGAACCTAATACACAAGTATATGCTTTAGATTTGATATTTTCAAATTCTGTTGCTAATTTTCTTAAATCTTCTACTGTTGTATTCTTTATTTCATTTACAAGTTTATCATAAACTTCAAATGGAGAATTAGTGATGTATTTGTTTAATGAATATGCAGCTTGCGCACTTGGTGACATTAGAACATCTAATGAATTTAGTGTACCTATAATATATTTATTAAGATCTTTTTCATCAGCATCAATATTGGCTACGTAATTGTTAATATTATAATATATCTCTAGAGTTTCCGTTAAGTTTGGATCACGATATGACCATAAATTAAAATCACCAAAAGCATTAAATATCACTCCAGAACCATAGGCTCCATTTTTTACACGGACATTATTCCATAAATAATCTAAGCTTAATATATGTCTTAGTACTAAGTGTGTACCAGTGTAATCATTTATATTATAACCCGCACCAACGTATTGAACTAGTGAATCAAAGTAAAAACCTTCAGAATATCCTTCTTCTTCTAATTTAATTTCAATCCCTTTTTGCTTATCTAATTCAGTAGGATATTTAGTTAAATATGAAGATATAGACTCTTTGAAGTTAGTATATTCTTCTTTGTTTCCAACAAAGTTAACCAATAATCTAGCTTGATTAAAGATCAAACTCGTAACAGTGTATAACTGCTCTTTTATTTTATCACTGTTTTGTTCATAATTACTTACTAATTCACTTATAAACATGTAGAAATCATATTCTCCGTGATAAGATGCAAGTTTACTTTGAGGATTATAGAAACCACTAATACGACGTGCTACAAAAGCATGTCCAGAATTTTTAAATCTACTTTCTAGCATTAACTTAATTTCCAAGAGAACATTGTATAGTGCTTCTTTATCTTCAAAATCTGCATAAAGTGTAGTTTCATCTATAATCTTAGCTAGGTCTTCAACTTTTTCTACTAAATTCTTAGCACTGATTATGAATTTAACTTCACATTCCTCACTCTTATGTTTTCTAAAAACATCTACATAAGAACTAATACCACCAAGATTTGCTCCTATTTCTTTTATAATCTCAGCTTCAGTTTTATTTTTTGTATTAAAATTAAATAATAAATAAGATAAAACTGATGCGTATTGTAACTGTTCAACTTCGAAATCACTTATGTCAAATAGTAATTTAGAATATGAAATACCATTAGTCACAGTATCATAGTGTGAAAAATTTATACCTTTGTATTCTTCAAAGAAAGTTTCTTCAAATGGATTTTTTAGCTCTACTTCTTTAGCATTGACACTTTTAATTTTTTCTAAATCTTCTTTTTTATCGGTACTATTTTGCCATTCCTGTAAAGACTTAGTGTTTTTAACAATGCTTTCTAATTCAGTTTCTGATAAAGTAGCTTTATATTCAACTAAATCTTTTTCCTTATTCTCTTTTTCTGATGACGGAATTAAATGCAATACAGCCTGTTTATTATTTTCGATTAGGAATTGTCTAGCAAGAGTCTCGTATTGTTTATTAACGCAATTTTCTTGTAAATGAGAAATTACGTTGTCTAAATCAAATGCATCTAATATATTATCCTCGCTATATAACCATGTTCTTAATAATCTAATAGCATAAGATACACCCTTAGGTGACGATGTTTTATTAATCTCTTCCTTGATAGAAAAGTTCTTTTTGTTAATTGAAGCTTGAACTTGCTCATAATCAAATCCTTTATCAATAATACCTTTTAATAAAGATTTATATTCTGCATCAAGACTTTCTAATTTATCATCACTTACGTATTTAAAGATAATTGAGTATACAGTTTCTTTACGATCTTTTTGAACGTAACTATATACATCTTCACAAATATTGTTATCAATGAAATATTTTCTAAATTCTGTATTACTACTTCCAAGAAGAATATCATCTATTATATCGATATTCTCGATTTTACTAAACTCATTACTATCACCAAGAATATAGTTATAAGCTATATAAGCTTTATCTTTTACATCTTCGTTAAAATATGTACGTTTAACAATATCCGCAGTAAAGGTTTCTTGATGTGATAAGTTATAATCACTATAGTCTTTATAGTCGTAATTATTTAGATAACTATCAATATGATTCAGATATTGCTCAACATTTAAATCACCATATAAAAAGATATAGCTGTTGCTTGGGTGATAATTATAATTATAAGTCTCTAAAAATTCTTTTTGTGAAATTGAAGGGATAGCTTCTGGTTTTCCTCCAGAAGAATATTTATAAGAAGTATCACTAAATAGATGTTCCGTTACATATTGATCTAGTACTTCATCTACTGATGAATAAGCACCTTTCATTTCGTTGTAAACAACACCTTTATATATTAGTTCATCTTCTTTATCTTCAAGATGATAGTGCCATCCTTCTTGGGCAAGTATATTTGGATTATTTTTTAAATTCGGATTAAATACTGCATCTAAGTATATATCCATCAATATTTCTAAGTCTTTTTCATTTTTAGACGATACTGGATACATAGTTTTATCAGGAAATGTCATTGCATTTAAAAATGTATTAAAAGAACCTTTAAGTAGTTCTACAAAAGGTTCTTTTACTGGATATTTCGCTGAACCACATAAAACAGAATGTTCTAAAATATGAAAAATACCATTATCATTATAAGGAATAGTTTTAAAACTAATGCTAAAACTTTTATTTATATCATCATTTTCAAAGAAAACTAATCTAGCACGAGTTTTTGTGTGCTCATAAAGATAAGCATTTGTATTTATATTTTTTAGATATTTCTTTTCTATAAGTTCAAATGTCATATTATTTAATTATTATAGTAGATTACATTTTTAGTAATGTAAGAACGTCATAACCTTGTAGTTTATCCATACCGTTTAGACCATCTAATTCGATTAAGAACGCAATACCTACTACGATTCCTCCTAATTCTTCTACTAATTTAATAGTTGCTTCAATTGTTCCACCTGTAGCTAATAAATCATCAGTGATTAGAACACGTTGACCTGGTTTAATTGCATCTTTGTGCATTGTTAAAGTGTTACTTCCGTATTCTAAATCATATTCGTATGAAATAACTTCACGTGGTAATTTATTAGGTTTTCTTACAGGAACGAACCCTATACCTAGTGAGTAAGATACAGGACATCCAATAATGAAACCACGAGCTTCTGGTCCTACTACTACATCAACTTGTTTTTCTTTTGCATAGTTTACAATTTGATCTGTAGCGTACTTATAGGCTTCTCCATCCGCCATTAAAGTAGTAATATCTTTAAAGCTAATTCCTTCTTTTGGCCAATTTGGTACGATTGAAATGTATTTTTCTAAATTCATTTATATTTATTTTCTCCTAAATGTTTTCTTAACTCAACCATTATACTATAAAATAAGAAAATAAGCAATTTATAATACTGTTATTATAAGCTGGAAGGCGATAATCCAAATTACTTTCTTTATAATTTATTAGTGTGATAAAATAGAATATATAATATTTAACGTGGAGGTTAAAATATGAAATTTACATTCTCAGATTCAGCAATTGAATACATATTAAAACAAATTAACAAATCTAATAAGAATACATATGATATAATAATAGATTATACAGATGGAAATAGTCCTTATAATGAAAATATAAGTGGTTGTCACTGTCAAGTATACGATAAGTATAGAGTATTAATAGTGAATAAAAATGATGAAAATATTAAGTGGAGTAAATATGATAAACAGGTTGAATCAAATCTTGGGTCTCTATACTTCCCTTCTTACTATGAAATGATGTTTGATAAAAACAATGTATTTGACTATAAGAATTTTACTCTTAATTTGAAAAGTGAAGCGGGAATAATCGCTGATCAAGTTCAGCTAATTATTAAATTATAATTTAAGTTAATTTTAATAAACTTTGCTAATATATACTCTATTATTAATAATGAAAGGAGAATAATTTGAAGTCATTTCTTAACAGCAGAAAATTAACCTACATCCTATTTTTTGTGTATTTATTCATACTTTCATGGGTAATAGTGGCCAAAATGGATTGGAATTTATTAAAAAGTAGTAATCTTTCTTGGATAAATAATCCACGTGTACTACTTCATCCAGGAATAACATGGAGAACTGTTAATCTAATACCATATAGTTATCTAGATTTTGTAGAGGTACTATTAAATATACTTTTCTTCATACCATTTAGTTTCTACATAAAGATGTTATATCCTAAATCTTCAGGTTTTAGAGCGATAATATTAGGATTTATGTTGAGTTTGACTTACGAATCAATACAGTATGTACTGACTATTGGTTTTCCTGATGTAACAGATTTAATTGATAATACTCTAGGGGCGATAATTGGAGTGATTATTATCAATATTATTTCAGTAATCTTCAGAGAAAAATTAAGAATATATATGAATGTTATATTAATACTTTTTTCTGGATATATTATTCATGACATTCTTTATCTTATAATTTAATACAAAAAACGATAGATTCTAAAATTAAAATCTATCGTTTTTGTTTTTTATAAAAGTAAATTAATCTACTTTATCTTTTTCTTCTAAATCCTAATGTAGCTAGTA
>CAUUCZ010000018.1:0-22076 GCA_963543895.1 uncultured Gemella sp.
GTTTTAAGTGTAGCTTGCGACACCTCCATATCTTTTGTTATCTCAAAAGGATATTTCGGTTAGAAAATAAGCCTGTAGTCTTATTTTCTCGCAGCAAAACACTATTGTGTTTTACTTTAGCTACTACAAAACAGTAAGAAAAATATAAAATATTATTAATAAATATAATGGCTAATTTTTAATTATTGTTAATTTTACTCAAATATTTTGTAATGGTGAAAATGGAACTTTTTAAAGTTCCATCGGTGAAATTAAGATTTGAAGCTTAATTTCAAGGTGAAATATCCACTTTAATTGTCTAAATGACAATTAAAGTTAGATGAAACCGTCCGCCACCATACGTAAAATATTTGAATAGTAAAATTATAAACAAAAAGAGAACGACTCTATAAATTCGATTATAATAAAATCGTAATTTACGAGTCGTTTTTATCTTTTCGCCATAGTTACAAATGTGAACTTGTCTGGTCTATATGTTAGTATTCCATATTGTAGGATATTACCATTTGATAAATATGTGATACTTTCAACAACAGCGACCATATTATATTCTCCTAAGTCCATATTCTGCTTTTCTTCTTCAGTTGCATATCTAAATGAAATTTCACGTCTTGAGTGTGTGATATTTAATCCTAATTCTTTTTCCAAATATTTATAAATAGAAGATTCAGCTATTTCTTTGTTAATAAATGGAACAAGTTTACGATCGAAATAAGATACTTCGTATTCTAGTCGTTCACCGTTTATTAATCTACTACGACTAACTCTGTAAAAATCATTATCTTCATCTGATCCGAAAATATCCATTATCTTCTTATCACCTTGAATGATATAAAGGGATTCTAAAGAAGTTTTAATTTCGTATTTTCCATCAATATTTAATTCAGAAGAAGTTTTAATATTTCCAAGATAGTTATTTTTAATCCTACCATGCCCAAGAATTAAAGAGTTTTTACCTTTGATTTTTTGAATATAACCATTTATTTCTAATAGAGATAGGGCTTTTCTGATTGTATCTTTAGAATAGCCGTATTCTTTAACTAGGTCATTTTCACTCGGTAATTCGGTATTACGTTTATATACTCGAGTGTCAATTTTTTCTTTTAGGTCCTTATAGACTTGTTTGTATTTACTCATTTACTATTAACCTCTCAAAGTTTGTCTATATTATTATAAATGTACTGAAGTTAAAAATCAAGAGATATGTAAAACTTTCATAGTATTTCACACATTTACGTAAATGTTACATAATAAAATAAAATGAATTACATAAATGCGTTGACAAAATGAAAGTGTTTTATTATAATAATACATGTTAAGTTATAAGAACTTATTTTGTAAATACAAGTTAAAAAATAATGGAGGAAACTAATAATGACAAAACGTTCAAGTGGTGTTTTAATGCATATTACATCATTACCAGGTCAATTTGGTATAGGAACATTTGGTAAAAGTGCTTATGAATTTGTAGACTTCTTAGAAGAAACAAAACAGACTTATTGGCAAATTTTACCACTTACAACTACTAGTTATGGAGATTCACCATACCAAAGTTTTTCAGCAGTAGCAGGGAACTTAAATCTAATTGATTTTTCATTATTAAAAGAAGATGGATTGCTTGAAGAAAGTGATTATGTAAATGTTAACTTTGGAGAAAATCCTGAAAAAGTTGATTATGCATTATTATTTGAAGCAAGAAGACCAATTTTAGAAAAAGCAGTTGCTAACACTAGTAAAAATAGTGAAGTATTAGCTGAAATTGAAAAATTTGAAGCTGAAAATTCAAGCTGGTTAGCAGACTACGCTGAATATATGGCTATAAAAGAAAGTTTTGGATATAAGAGCTTTATTCACTGGGATGAAGATATCAAAAAAGGTGAAGAAACGGCTCGTGAAAAATATCGTACAGAACTTCAAGATAGCATAAGATACTATACAGTAACACAATATTTCTTCTTTAAACAATGGTTAGCGTTAAAAGAATATGCTAATGAAAAAGGAATTAAAATTATTGGAGATATGCCAATTTATGTAAGTGCTGATAGTGTTGAAATGTGGACTATGCCAGAACTATTTAAAGTTGATGCAAACAATGAACCACTTTATGTAGCTGGATGTCCTGCAGATGACTTTAGTCCTACTGGACAACTTTGGGGTAATCCAATATATGATTGGGAAAAACACAAAGAACAAGGATTTTCATGGTGGATTTACCGAGTGCAAGAAAGTTTTAAAATCTATGATGTACTTCGTATAGATCATTTTAAAGGATTCTCTGATTTCTGGCAAATAGATAAAGATGCTGAAGATGCAGTAAATGGTACTTGGGAAGCTGGTCCAGGAATTGAATTATTCCAAAAAATCAAGGAACAGTTAGGCGATTTACCAATCGTTGCAGAAAATCTAGGATTTATCGATGCTAAAGCAGAAAAATTATTAGATGATTCTGGATATCCAGGAATGAAGATTCTTCAATTTGCTTTTCCTGGAGATGATAATCTAGATCGCCCACATCACTATACACAAAACAGTGTTGCTTACACAGGAACACATGATAACGATGTAGTTAATGGATGGTATGAAAAACTAAGCGAAACAGAAAGAAAACTAGTTTCTGATTACCTGAATCGCCGTGATGATGAAACAATCACTGAAGCAATGATTAGAGGAATCTACTCTTCAGTAAGTGATTACGCAATTGTAACAATGCAAGATTTATTAGATAAAGATGCAACAAGCAGAATGAACGTTCCATCTACAGTTGGAGGAAACTGGGAGTGGAGAATGCTTACAGAAGATTTAACAGAAGACAGAAAAGAATTTTTAAGAAACATTACAGTAAGATATTCAAGAGAGAGGGTATAAAATGTCATTTAGTAAATATGTATTAGACAATACAAGTAAAGAACTAAGTACTTTAGATAACAAAGAGATATATAAACAACTATTAAACTATGTAAAAGAAGAAGCTGATAAAAAAGCTCAAAACAATGATAAGAAAAAAGTTTACTACATTTCAGCAGAATTTTTAATTGGTAAACTGTTATCAAATAACCTAATTAACCTAGGTATTTACGAAGAAATCGAAAAAGAATTAAATGCAGCTAACAAACGTCTTAGCGATGTTGAAGAAGCAGAATTAGAACCATCACTAGGTAACGGTGGTCTTGGGCGTTTAGCATCTTGCTTCATCGATTCTATCTCATCATTAGGAATTAATGGGGATGGAGTTGGATTAAACTACCACTGTGGATTATTTAGACAAGTATTTGTTAAAAATGAACAACACGCAGAGCCAAACTTCTGGATTGAAGATTCTTCATGGTTAAGAGACACTGATGTAAAATACACAGTACCATTCAAAAACTTCAACCTAACATCAACTCTAAAAAGAATTGACGTACTAGGATACAAAAAAGACACTAAAAACTACCTAAACTTATTCGATATTGAATCAGTAGATAGTAGTATCATTGAAAATGGTATTAGTTTCGATAAAACTGAAATCGAGAAAAACTTAACATTATTCTTATATCCAGATGATAGTGATAAAAATGGTGAATTACTACGTATTTACCAACAATACTTCATGGTATCAAATGCAGCTCAATTAATTTTAGATGAAGCTATTGCTAAAGGAAGTAATGTTCACGACCTATACGAATATGCATATGTTCAAATTAACGATACTCACCCAAGTATGGTAATTCCTGAATTAATTCGTTTATTAACTGAAAAACACGGAATTGAATTTGAAGAAGCATATACAATCGTTCAAAAAATGACTGGTTACACAAACCACACTATCTTAGCTGAGGCATTAGAAAAATGGCCATTAGCATACTTAGAAGAAGTAGTACCACACTTAGTAACAATCATTAAACAATTAGATGCAGTTATTAGAGAAAAATATGAAGGTGAAGATATTCAAATCATTGATAAAGATGACAGAGTACACATGGCAAACATGGATATTCACTTCTCTAACAGTGTAAACGGGGTTGCTTACCTACACACTGAAATTCTTAAAAACTCTGAGTTAAAACACTTCTATGAATTATATCCAGAGAAATTCAACAATAAAACTAACGGTATTACATTCAGACGTTGGTTAGAGTTCTCTAACAGACCGTTAGCAGCATACTTAAAAGATCTAATTGGTGACGAGTACTTAACGGATGCAACTAAATTAGAAAAACTATTAGCGTTTGTAGATAGTAAAGAAGTAGCAGCAAAATTAGAAGAAATTAAACACGAGAATAAATTAGTTCTTAAAGAATACCTAAAAGAAACTCAAGGAATTGAACTAGACGAAAACAGTATTATTGATACTCAAATCAAGAGATTCCACGAATATAAACGTCAACAAATGAACGCTTTATATGTAATCAAAAAATACTTAGATATTAAAAATGGAAAATTACCAGAAAGAAAAATCACTGTATTCTTTGGTGGTAAAGCAGCACCAGCTTATATTATAGCTCAAGATATCATTCACTTAATTCTATGTCTATCAGAATTAATTAACAATGATCCAGAAGTAAACAAATACTTAAATGTATACTTAGTTGAAAACTATAACGTAAGTGTAGCTGAAAAATTAATACCAGCAACTGATATTTCTGAGCAAATTTCATTAGCTTCTAAAGAAGCAAGTGGAACTGGTAATATGAAATTCATGTTAAACGGAGCTCTAACTCTAGGAACTTTAGATGGAGCTAACGTGGAAATTGACGAACTAGTTGGTCGTGAAAATATCTACATCTTCGGTAAAGAAAGTGATGAAATCATTAAACTTTACGAAACTGCTGGATATGTTTCTAAAGAATACTATGAAAAAGATGGTGTTAAAGAGGTTGTTGACTTTATCGTATCTGAAGATTTAGTTAAACTAGGAAATAAAGAACGATTAGAAAGATTATACAACGAACTTCTTAACAAAGACTGGTTCATGACACTAATTGACTTTGAGGAATATTACGCTAAGAAAGAAGAAATGTTAGCAGATTACGAAAACCGTGAATTATGGATGAAGAAAGTTATCGCGAACATTGCGAAAGCAGGATTCTTCTCTTCTGACCGTACGATTGCTCAATATAATGAAGATATTTGGAATAAATAAAAATAAAGGGGAACATACTTATGAAACTATTAACGATTAATGTTCATAGTTGGTTAGAAGAAAATCAACTAGAAAAACTAAATATTTTAGCGAAGGTAATTGTAGAAAAAAATTATGACGTGGTTGCCATGCAAGAAGTAAATCAATTGATTAGTAGTGAAGATGTTCAACAAGGTATAAAAGCAGATAACTTCGGGAAATTATTATTAGATAAAATTAGAGAATATGGAGAAGATGGTTACAGTTATTACTGGACATACTCTCACATTGGATTTGATAAATTCGAAGAAGGATTAGCAATATTAGCTAAAGGTGAAGTTGTTGCCGTAGAGGATTTTTACTGTACGGCACAACAAACCGTAACTTCTATCGAATCAAGAAAAATTTTAAAAGTAGATCTTAAAGTAAATAATGAGATCGTAGAATTTTACAGTTGTCATATGAATTTGCCAACTTGTAAAGGGGAAGACATAGATCAAAATCTTAGCAACCTAATTAATTATACAGATAACAAAAATCTTAAAGTTTTCATGGGAGATTTCAATACGGATTATTTCCATCAAGTAGATGATTATAAAAGAATACTTGATAAAGGATTATATGATACATATGAATTAGCCGAGAAAAAAGACGGGGGAGTTACCGTATATAAAAATATAAGTGGTTGGGAAGATTCTATGTGTCAGAAAAAATTGGATTATGTTTTTATTAATAGAAAATTGGATGTAAAAGAAAGTTTTGTTATATTTAATGATGATAATTATCCAATTATTTCTGATCATAATGGCTTAGAAGTAACATTAGCAGAAAAATAAAAAAAGGAGGAAAATGTTATGTTACAAAAAATTCAGCGCTTTGGTGGCGCTATGTTAATGCCATCTATACTATTCGCATTCTTCGGACTAGTAGTTGGATTAACTTCAATCTTAAAAAACCCTAACTTAGTAGGGAGCATCGCGACAGAGGGTACTCTTTGGTACAACTTCTGGTTCGTAGTAGAACAAGGGGGATGGACAATCTTCAATCAAATGCCAGTAGTATTCGCACTTGGTATTCCAATCGGTCTTGCTAAAAAAGCAAATGGTCGTGCTGCATTAGAAGCGTTCTTAATCTACATGGTTTTCAACTACTTCATCAACGGATTCTTAACTCAATTCAAATTCTTTGGAGTAGATGTAACACCAGCTCTTAAATTACCTACAGGTCTTACAAGAATCGCTGGAGCAATAACATTAGATACTTCAATCATCGGTTCTATCGTTATTGCATCTATTTCAGTATGGATCCACAACAAATACTTTGACAAAAAACTTCCTGAGTTATTAGGAATTTTCCAAGGTTCAACATTTGTTATCTTAATTGGTTTCCTAATCATGATTCCAGCTGCATTCTTAACAGCTCTATTATGGCCGAAAGTTCAATTAGGAATTGCTGCATTACAAGGATTCTTAAAAGTTTCTGGAGTTGCAGGGGTATTCACTTATACATTCCTAGAAAGAATTTTAATCCCAACAGGATTACACCACTTTATCTATGGACCATTTATGTTTGGACCAGCAGTAGTAGAAAATGGAATCACAGCTTACTGGGTACAACACATTCAAGAGTTCTCTCAAAGCTCAACTCCATTAAAAGAGTTATTCCCACAAGGTGGATTCTCATTACACGGTAACTCAAAAGTATTTGGTTTACCAGCAGCAGCTTTAGCTATGTATGTAACAGCTAAAGACAGCAAGAAAAAAGTTGTAGCAGGGTTATTAATCCCAGCAGCACTTACTGGTTTCTTAACAGGAATCACTGAACCAATCGAGTTCACATTCTTATTCGCAGCACCAATGTTATTCGCTACTCACGCAGTACTAGGTGCGTTAATGTCAGCAACTATGTATGGATTTGGAGTTGTAGGTAACTTCGGAAGTGGATTAATCGACTTCTTAGCTCTTAACTGGTTACCAATGTTCAAAAATCATTCATCACAAATGTTTGTTCAAATCGCAATTGGATTAGTATTCTCTGTAATCTACTTCTTCGTATTTAGATTTATGATTCTAAAATTCAATTTAAATACACCAGGTCGTGAAGCAGATGATGCTGAAACAAAACTTTACTCTAAACAAGAGTACCGTGAAAAAGGTAAAGAAGCAGCTAAACCAGAGGTTAGAGATGATGCAGCTACTCATGATGATCAAGCAGTTATCATTCTTGAAGGTTTAGGTGGTAAAGACAACATTGTAGATGTTACTAACTGTGTAACAAGACTACGTGTTAACGTTAAAGATGAAAGTCTAGTTAAAGATGATGAATTCTTAAAACGTTCTGGAGCTCTTGGAGTTGCTCGTAATGGTAAAGCTATCCAAGTAATCATCGGATTCTCTGTAGGACAAGTTAGAGAATCTTTCGAAAAAGAATTACACAAATAAGAATATAAATAAAAAAAGAAATTGACGTGAAAGTCAGTTTCTTTTTTTGTTATGAATAGATATTAGAGTTGTATACAACTAGAGAATAAAAAAATCTAAGTTGTAAATTGTTACCTAGATTTCTAGTATGATTTAATCCTATGCCCCGGACTTGGAAGGAGAAGATACTAGTAAATTATTAAATATTGTAGTTGAGAGAAGGGTTTTAGGTATTTTAGGATAATGTTTTAATGATTAATAGAATATTGTTAAATTGTGTGATCAAGAAAAATCATAAAGGTATAGAAAGATAAAAAAATACTTGGTAAACATTGTCTACCAAGTATATTAATTTATATTAGAACGCTGGAGTAGCGTGTCCTTTTGGTTTAAGTTCTTTGTTGATGTAATCTTTAATTTTTTCGCTTGCTAATGCTTTTTTAACAGCTTGAACTTTAGCATCGTCTTTGTTATCTTCGCGAGCTACTAGTGAGATAGCGAATGTTAAGTCTCCTTCTTTTTCAAGAGCTAGACCGTTTTTATCAGGAGTTAATCCTAATTTAGCAATGTAAGTTGGGTAGTTGAATACTAAATCTTTTTCGTTATAAGCTTCGTTTAGGTTAAGTAAGCTTACTTTAGTAAATTTAAGGTGTTTTGGATTTTCTTTGATATCCGCTTCTGTTACTGTAAAGCTATTTGGATCTTTAAGAGTAATTACTTTAGCGTGATCTAATAAACGTAAAGCACGAGCTAAGTTTGTTGGATCTGAAGGGATAGCTACATCAGCACCATCTTTAAGATCTTTAATATCTTTAAGAGTTTTTGAGTAGAATGCTACAGTAGCGTTGTAAATTGGTTGAACAGCTACAAGATGAGCATTATTTTTTTGGTTAAATTGTTCCATGAATGGTTTGTGTTGGAAGAAGTTAGCGTCAACTTCTTTATTGTTTAATGCAACGTTAGCTTGAACGTTATCAGAAACTTTAACGATTTCTAAGTTGTAACCGTCTTTTTTAAGATCTTCTTTGATCATTTCTAACATGTCTGTCATTGGAGAAGTGTGAGAAGCTACTTTTACAGTAACTGGTTCTTTCTTCTCTTCTTTTTTAGGTGCTTCAGTTTTGCTTGAACATGCTGTTAAAACTAATAATAAAGCAGCTAAGCTAGCTATAAATGAAATTATTTTCTTCATTATATTTTCTCCTATTAAGTATATTTTTTATTTAGAGGTAAGGTTGTTGATTGTATAATATAGATTTTGGATTAGTAATAATATATATTTATTAGAAGGCTGCAGTAGCTTTACCTTCGAAATTCTTTTGTAGGAAATCTTTAACTTTTTGGCTAGTTAAAGCTTTTTTCACTGCTTGAACTTTTGCATCGTCTTTGTTATCTTCACGAGCTGCAAGTACACCAGCGTATGTAAAGTCAGCTTTATCTTCCATTAAAAGTCCATCTTTCATTGGAGTAAGGTTTAATTTAGCAATGTAAGTTGGGTAGTTGAAAACTAAATCTTTTTCTGCATATGCATCACTTAAGTTTAAAAGACCAACTTCTGTAAATTTAAGATGTTTTGGATTATCTTTGATATCTTTTACAGTAACGTTATAGCTGTTAGGATCGTTTAATGTGATTAATCCACCGTGAGCTAATAATCTTAACGCACGAGCCATATTTGAAGCATCAGATGGGATAGCTACATCAGCACCATCTTTAAGATCTTTAATGTTTTTAACAGTTTTTGAATAGAATGCTGGAATTGAGTTATAAACTTTTGCCACAGCTACTAAGTTTGTTTTATTTTTTTCGTTGTACTGTTTCATGAATGGTTCATGTTGGAAGAAGTTAGCATCGATTTCTTTGTTTGCTAAAGCAACGTTAGCTTGAACATTATCAGATACTTTTACAATTTCAAGAGTATATCCTTCTTTTTGTAAATCTTCTTTAACTAATTCTAACATGTCAGTGAATGGTGGGACATGAGCAGCAACTTTAATAGTTTTGTCTTCTTTTTTTTCTTCTTTTTTATCGCTAGTTTTACTAGAACATGCTGTTAATACAAGCACAAGAGCTAAAAGACTAGCAACAATAGATAATACTTTTTTCATTAATCTATTTCTCCTTCTTATTTGTGAAACGTTTAGCTAATCCATAACCTATAGATTGAATAATAAATACATATATAATAAATATTATTACTATTAAATACATTAGATCATAATTATATTCTTGATATCCATATCTAAATGCAAATTCACCAAGTCCACCTGCTCCGATTACACCCATTACAGTAGTATATGCTAGTAAACTAATAGTAGTATAGGTGAATGATAAGATTAAGTTATCCATTGTAGCAGGTAATAAGAAGTATCTTATAATTTGAATTTTTGTAGCTCCCATACTTATAGCTCTATCTACAATCTTTTTAGGAACATTAATAAGGGCTTGTTCAACAAATCGAGCATAGATACTTACACCAACTAGTGTAAGAGGCAAGATTGCTGCAATATTCCCAAATGATGTTTTAAATAGAAATCTATTTACAGGGATTAATATGAATACAAAAATTAGAAACGGAACACTACGTAGGGCATTAAGAAAAATGCTAAGTCCTTCATAAACTGCTCTATTCTTTAATAAATAATCACGACTGAAAGCAAAAAGCATAATACCTAATGGTAGGGAAATGAAAAATACTGTTAACATAGAGTAAATCATCATATAGTTAGTTTCCCAAAATGCTTTCATAATACCATCGTAATTGGCTTTAAATAAATCAATCATTTAATAAAAACTCCTTTACGTAGTTATAATAATTACTGTCGTAATCGTCTTTTGCATTTTTATTAGGCACGACAATATCTTTTATAGTAGAATCATCGATAACTACTACTCTGTCACAAAAGTTCTTAAGTAATGAAAGACTGTGAGAAATCATAACAATTGAAATATCAGTTGTAGTTCGTAGTTTATTTAAAAGAGCGAAAATCTCTTTCTCACTATTAGTGTCTAAAGCAGAACTGATTTCATCACAAAGTAGAACTTCAGGTTCTTGTAGTAGTGCCATAGCAATTGCGACTTTTTGTTGCTCACCACCACTTAAGCTACCACAAAGACTATTTTTTAGTCTTGTAATATTCATGAATTCAAGAATATCATCTATTTTCTTTTTATCAACAGAAACCTTATTTAGTTTGTATACTAAACTTAAATGATAATATACACTTTTATTATCAATAAGATTAGAATGTTGGAATATGTATGCTAGGTTTTTTCTAGTTTTTCTAAGGGTACTTGCATCCATAGATTTTATAGAAGAGTTTTTGTAAAGTATATCTCCGCTATCATATGAAACAATCCCGTTGATCATTTTAAGAATAGTACTTTTACCTGTACCATTTCTTCCGATAATTCCAATAACTTCTTTCTTATTAATATCAAATGATATATTTTCTAATTTGAAGTTAGCATCTTTATATTGTTTTGATACGTTTTTTAATTGAACTATCATAATATACCTCCAATGAAAACTATACCACTTTCGGAAAAGGATTTCAAGGGTTTTGTTTAATTTTTAAAAATTATTTGTTCATATTGTTCTATGCATGTTTGATAGTGTTTATACACCTGTTGTGTGATTTTTTTCGATTTGTATTGATACAGTTTATCGATGTAGGTTTGAAATAGTTTTAAAAATACAACAAAAATAGTAAACATTACTATTATTATAGCGATTTGTAATGTTTATATTTAGAAGTTATGAAATGAATTGTATTAGAATAAAAATCAAAAGTGGATTATTATTTTGTATTACAGGATGAAAATTTAATGTATTTAATAAATAATTAGTGTTTATATTTTCTAAAAATGTTCTTATATAATTCTTTATTTATTTTGTTGAATCGTTTATAATTATAGTTATGGTCTAAGGAGGTAATCTATGAAAAAATTGACAATAGTAGATATAGCGAAAATGGCCGGAGTAGGTACTACTACTGTCTCTAGATACTTTAATGGTGGGAATTTAAAAAAAGAAACAAGAGAAAGAATTAAGGAAATAGTAGATAAGTATAACTATACGCCGAACACTTTTGCTAAAGCGTTAAAGAGTACTGACAGTAAAATTATAGGAGTGATAGTTCCATGTTTGCACTCTTATATCAGTGGAAATACTTTAAAATATCTTGATAAAGAACTAAAAGAAAATAATTATGAGACACTAATAATGAATGCCAATTTTGATGAGAATAAACAATTGGAATATATAAAAAAATTAGCGCGAATGAATGTAGATGGAATTATTTTATTACCTACTACAATGAGTAAAGCTTATGAAAGTACTATTAAATCTATAGATGTTCCTGTTGTTATGTTAGGACAAGAAGGTGAGTATACATATAGTGTTGAGTACAATGACTTCAATGCTGCTAGAGATTTAACGAATTATGTATTAGCAAGTGGTCATAAAAAAGTAGCTTACTTAGGCGTTAGTGAGGATGATGTTGCAGTAGGATACTACAGAAAATTAGGTGTTCTAAGAGCATTAGAAAAGTATAATCTAGAACCGGAGAATATATTAATTACTAATTTCGGAATGGAAGAAGGATATGAAATAGTAAGAGAGAATATAGAAAAATTAAAAAAAGATAGTTGTTTAATTTGTGCAACTGATAATTTGGCTTACGGGGCAATAAAGGCTCTTGAAGAAGAGGGGTTAAATGTAGGTGAAGATTACTCTGTGGCAGCATTTGGAGATTATACTTCATCTGCATTATTAAAATCACCATTAACTACAATAAAATTTGATTTAAAAGATGCAGCCAAGCAAACGGTTGAAATGTTATTAAATATAATAAAAAAAGAAGAAACAGCAATGAAACTATTAATTGGTTATGAATTAAAAACAAGAGATAGTGTAGTTGATTTAAACAAGATGGAGAATAAAAATGACTAAAATAAAAGCAATTTTTTTTGATATTGATGGAACGATTAGAAGTTTTAAAACAAAAACAATTCCTGAAAATACAGCAAATACTTTAAAAAAATTAAGAGAACAAGGGATTAAGATATTTATAGCTACAGGTAGAGCACCATTTCATACTACATTTTTAAATGATATATTAGATTTTAAATTTGATGGTTATATTACGATAAATGGTCAATATTGCTATTTAGAAAATGGTGAAGTTTTAAATGATAAGACATTATCTCAAGAAGATATAAAAAATGTCCTTCCTTATTTTAAAGAGAATAAGATTGCGTGTGACTTTGCTTTATTAGATGGAGCATTTATGAATTTGAAAAATTCAAGGGTGAAATGGTTAGAAGATGAGCTTGGAGATCCAGAACGTTTTAAAGAAGATCCATTAGCATATGATAAAGCAATTAGTGAAAAAATCTATCAGCTTAATGTCTTTGTATCAGAAGAGGAAGAAGGAGGATTTTTAGAATATATGCCTAATTCAAAAGCGGCAAGATGGACTACTCATTTTACTGATGTTATTCCAAAAGATGGTGGAAAAAATACTGGGATTGATGCGGTTATCGCACACTTTGGTATTAAATTAGAGGAAACTATGGCATTTGGTGATGGTGGTAATGATATAGATATGCTTAAACATGCTGGAATAGGTGTAGCAATGGGGAATGCTGGAGAGAATGTTAAAGAGATTGCAGATTATATCACAACAAGTGTAGATGATGACGGAATAACAAATGCGTTAAAACATTTTAATGTAATATAAAACTAAGACTAGAAGAATTTTAATAAATCTTCTAGTCTTTAATTATTTACTAAATTTTTCTAAAAATGTTTCAACACTTTCTTTAGGCATTATGACAGTAAGTTTGTCGTTGGCTTCTAAAACTGTTGTTCCTTTAGGTACTATTTCTCGGCCAGAGCGTCCGATCTGAGAGATGAGTGTGTTTTTTGTCCACTCTATTTCTCTGATAGATTTTCCAACTAGGAAACTATCGTTTGATATTGTTGTGAGGATTTCTACTTCCATCTCAACTTCATTATCTTCTAGTTTATTACTAGTTAGTATACGATCTAATAAATATTCATAAACAGGTTTTGTCCCTAGTATATTCGCAGTCATATAAGCGAATAGGCAACATAGTGCTATTGGGAGGAAGTAGTTAAGTTTTTGTGTCATTTCAAATAATAATATTATTGAAGTAATAGGACTTCTGACAATTGCGGTTAGATATCCAGACATTGATAATATTACGAATAGGGCCGTGTATTTTGCATCAAAGAAGTTGCTAAATAATGTCCCAAGTATTGCACCTTGAATCAAAATAGGGAGGAATATCCCACCTGCAACTCCTGAAGTAAATGATATAAGTGAGAATAAAGTTTTTATAAAATATAATGTTAATAAAAACATAAAACTGAATTTATTCTCAATTAAAAATTCAACTAAACTATGCCCACTTCCAAGTACTATAGGATAAAAAATAAAAAGCACAAATGAAATGAGGAAAGCTACCTGAGGTCTAAATACTATATTTAGTTTTAAGAATTCGTAAATTTTAAATAGTATTTTTATAGTAACATTATAAAATGTTCCAAAAATCCCCAATAAGATTCCTAGTAAGGCAATCCAAGGATATATACTAACTTCTACATATGGTACATCTGGGAATTTAAAGATGGCTGTAAGTCCAAAGATGTATTGACCAACTATATTAGCTACGACAGCAGCACTGAAACAAACAATAATGATTTTTTTTGTGATTTGTTTGTGAACTTCTTCTATTGAAAATAAGACTCCTGCCAATGGAGCTCCAAAAGCAATTGATAGTCCAGCGCTAGCCCCGCAAGTAATAAAGTACTTTTCTTTAATACTATCCTTTTTTAAAATTCTTGATACAAGTTTTCCACTCATAGCACCAAGTTGAATAGAAGGGCCTTCACGACCTAGAGATAAACCGCCTAAGCTTGCTGTTAATCCACCTGTAATCTTATAAATAAGTACGCGTAATGGATTAGGATTTAATCGACCAGTGATTTCAGCTGATACTTGGGGGATTCCACTTCCACTAGCCATTGGTTCTCGTTTAAGTAAGAAACCAGAAAATAAGGCTAGTGATATCAAGATAGCCAATAGCATAACTTTATATATAAAACCAGTTTTAATAAATTCTGCAGTATAATGAACAAGTTTTTCACTATAACCTATCAGTAATCGATAACTAGCTCCAACAATTCCAGCAAATAATCCAACCAAAATTCCATCAAAAAGTAATGATGTTTCAATTTTAAAATTCTTATTTTCTATTTTATTGATTTTGGAAATTTCCATTTAAATCTCCTTTCTAAAAAATATCTATATCATAATTTTACTCTTAAATAGAAAAAAAATCAAAACAAATTTAAGATGTTATTTATTATTAAAAATACAAAATGTATGATACAATATAATTATGTTAAGAAAGGGGTAAACAGAATGAAAATGTTATTAGTTATTGGTATAATAATATTAATTATTCTACTGGGACTTTATGCATTTTGGCTTAAATTGTTAAAAGGTAAGCCAGGAAGAATTGCAGGGGCAGAAGTAGAGAAAAAAACTTTCGAAGAAGCACTTGTTGTAGATGTGCGTTGGAGAAAAGAGTATGCAAGAGGGCATGCGATAAATGCGGTTAGCTTGCCGATTAAACTTTTTAAAAATAATAGTGATGTACTTGATGAATACAAGGATAAGGATATAATTCTATATTGTGTAGTCGATGTAACGTCACGTAATACTGAAAAATTATTAAGAGAGCGTGGATTCACGAAACTTCATATTGGTGATGGAATAAAACAATATGATTATGGTAAAGCAATTTACAGCAATGCATTATTATCTGAATTCAAATACCGTATCTCAGTAAGTAAGAATAAGCAGTTTTTAAACTTAGGTAATGAAATTTTAAGTGATGAAGAAATCAAAGTTTCACCTAATGAAATAGATAGTATTTTAGATAAGTTAAATAAAAATTCAGAAATTTTTGTTTATAGTGATAAACCTGAAGAAAGTAAAGAAGTATGTAAAAAACTTGGTTTAGATGGTTACACGATTATTAATTTAATTGAACCATTTAATACTACTAAATATCGAAATGCATTCTATAATAAAAATGATTATATAGAAACGCAAGCTGATCAAGAAGCATCATCTTGTGGTTGAGCATAGAAATTAAATAGACGATAGGTTATCGTTTTAATAAAGTTTTAGGGACTGATCCAAAAGTCCTAAATTTTAAAAAAGTGTATATGGTAACTCATAGACACAGTAGTTTATTGATATAGTAATTTAATTATAGGAAATTCACTTAGAACTGAGAATTGTTCTAGGTGAGTTTCTTTTTATATACCTAACATAAAGAATTAATACGTTTACTATAAAAAAATGTTAAATTAGGTTATAATATAAGTGACGGAAAAATATGAAATAGAGGAAGATAATTATGAAAATTTTACATGTATTAGCACAATTGCCTATTAAGACAGGAAGTGGTGTATATTTTACTAATGTAATTGAAGGATTAAAGAAGTTTGACGTTGAACAGGCTGCAGTTTATGCAACAACGCCGGAATATGATTTTAATTTCTTAGATAAAAAATTTGAAGTTGAGTTTCAAGGGAAGGATATTAGTTTTCCTATTGTAGGTATGAGTGATATTATGCCTTATGAAAATACTCTGTACAAAAATATGACTTCTGAGTTGTTGGAAACTTGGCAAGAAGCCTTCCGTAAAAAGTTAGAAATAGCTAAAGAACAATTCAAACCTGATGTAGTGATTACTCATCATCTGTGGATTTTAAGTTCTATAGTTTGCGATGTGTTTGAAGATACAAAAGTAATTGGAGTTTGTCATAATACGGATATAAGACAAGCTGAAAAGAATCCATCAATGAAAGATAAGTATGTCAAAAACCTTGGTAAATTAGATAAGATATTAGCATTAAGCAGTGGTGTAATAGAAGAGATTTCTAATATCTATAGCTACCCTGAGGATAAGATTGTAAATATTGGTGCTGGATATAATGAGAAGATTTTTTATCCTGCTGAAAAATACGAAAAACAGAATAATGTAAAAATTTTATATGCAGGAAAATTTGATGAATCAAAAGGTTTTTATGAATTGATAAAAGCATTTAGATTACTAGAGAAAAAAGATAATAATGTAGAATTAGAATTAATAGGGAACTTGAAAGAAGACGATAGACCTAGGGTTGAAGCTTTAGTTGGTGATTCTAAGAAAATAAGAATTTATAACGCCGTAGATCAAGCTCATTTAGGAGAAATAATGAGGCATAAAGATATTTTTATACTACCATCTTATTTCGAAGGATTAGGGCTTATTGCAGTTGAAGCTTTGGGAAGCGGACTAAGAGTAGTTGCTACTGAGATAGAAGGGCTTATAGAATTTCTTGGAGATACAATAAATAATTCTGAGATAATAGAGTATATAGAAATGCCAACTATTTATGACACTGATAAGGCCGTTGAAGAAGAAAAACCAGCATTTGTAAATAGAATAGTAGGTGCTTTAGAACTTATGATAGAAAGAACAAGAGAGCAACGTGAGATTCCTGCGGAGTTACTAGAAGAAATTGAACACCACTCTTGGAAGAGAAAAATAGAAATTATTTACAAATTATTGTAAAATAGTACTTAGTGATTATTTGCTAACGATGGATTAAAAAAATATTATAAATTCATCAATTTAAAATATGTAGATGTAAAGTTTTAATGGATTATTGATAAGCTTTATGGTTGAGCTTTAATATTAAATAAATTGTACGGGAGTGACTAGAAAAAATCGCTTTGTAAAAATAAGATTTTTGGGTTGCTCCCATTTACAGTTTTTTTAAGAATTATTAGGAGAAGAAAATGGATAAGATAATATTAATAGATGGTAATAGTTTGAGTTATCGTGCTTTTTACGCTATGCCAGCTTTAAAAAATAAAAAAGGACTTTATACAAATAGTGTATATGGTTTTACATTGATGCTAGAAAAAATATTGGCAGATACTAATCCGAAGTATGCATTAGTTGCCTTTGATAAAGGAAAACAAACGTTTAGACACCAGAGTTACGAAGCTTACAAAGGTACTAGGGATAAAACTCCTAGTGAATTAGTAGAACAATTTGGATATGTTAGAGAACTTCTTGATTCGTATGGAATAAAGTATGAAGAACATTTCGATTATGAAGCGGATGATATTATTGGAAGTTATGCTAAAATCGCTGAAAAAGAAGGCTTAGAAGTAATAATAGTGACTGGAGATAAAGACTTAACTCAACTAGCTAGTGAGAACATAACAATCTATTATACTAAACGTGGTGTTACAGATATAGATTATTATACACCTGAGTTTATTGCTGAAAAATATGGATTAACTCCTGAACAAATCGTTGATATGAAAGGTCTTATGGGAGATAAGAGTGATAATATCCCAGGAATTGCTGGAGTTGGTGAAAAAACTGCGATAAAATTACTGACTGAATATAAAACTGTAGAAAATGTACTAGAAAACATTGATAATATTAGCGGTAAAAAACTAAAAGAGCGTCTAACAGAAGGTCGAGAAGATGCTCTATTAAGTAAAAAACTGGCAACTATTTATACTGAAGTTCCAGTTGATAATAAGTTAGAAGATTTAACATATTGTGAGAATTTAGAACTAAAAAGAGAGTTATTTGAAAAACTTGAATTTGTCTCATTTTTAAGAAAATTATCTCTAGAAACTTCTACTGAAGCGGTAAGTGTAACTGCAGAAGAGACTGCTCTTAAAAAAGAAATTAATATTGTTTTAGCAGATAAAGATACGAAAATAAACTTTACAGATTGTACTTTACATGTTGAGTGTTACACAGAAGATTACCATAACTCAGATGTAGTTGGAATAGTAGTCTATAAAGAAGGTACTGCTTATATTTTTAGTGAAGAACAATTTTTCACTAGTGAGTTTGTAATTGATTACCTTCAAAGTGAAATTGAAAAAACAGTTTATGATTTTAAAAAGATTTTATTTATAGCGAAGAGAAATGGCATAGATATTAACGGAGAAGTTTTTGATGTGAAAATCGTATCTTATCTTCTTGATGTTAATGCAAAAACTGAAATTGATAAAATCATCTTTAACTATCTTGGAAAAATAATAAGTAGTGACGAAGAAATATATGGTAAAGGGACAAAACGAACTTTACCAGCTCAAGAAGTTATTAATCCTTATATAGCTGAAATTGCAGAAAGTATTGCATTGATGAAGCCATTGATGGAAGAAAAACTTGCTGAAGAGAATATGACGGACTTATATAAAGATATAGAGATTAAAGTTGCTAAAGTACTAGCTAATATGGAATTTGAAGGAATACATGTTAGCAAAAAAGCACTTGAAGAAATGAGTGCTGAGTTTGATGAAAGAATTAAAACTTTAGAAGCTAGCATATATACATTAGCTGGTTCTGAATTCAATATAGCTTCACCTAAGCAGCTAGGGGTAGTATTATTTGAGGATCTAGGACTGCCACCTGTTAAGAAAACAAAAACTGGATATTCTACAGCTGTAGAGGTACTAGAACAACTACAACACAGTCATGAAATCATTCCATTAATTATGGAGTATAGAACTATCACAAAATTAAATTCAACTTATGCAAAAGGGTTAGTAAAAGATATTACTCGTGAAGGAAAAATTCATACGCGTTATGAGCAAACATTAGCTCAAACAGGACGTTTATCATCAGTTAATCCTAATCTTCAAAATATACCGACGAGAATTGAAGAAGGGAAAAAAATCAGAAAAGCATTCGTTCCAGCTTCTGATGATAGAGTAATCTTATCTATTGACTATTCTCAAATAGAGCTTCGAGTATTAGCTCATATCGCACAAGATGCAGGAATGATAGATGCATTTAAACATGATGTAGATATTCATACTAAAACAGCTAGTGATGTTAATGGAGTTAGTCTTGACGAGGTGACTTCTTCAATGCGCCGAGAAGCTAAAGCTGTTAACTTTGGTATTGTTTATGGAATTTCTGATTTTGGTCTATCTAATAACCTAGGAATTACTAGGAAACGTGCGAAAGAATTTATCGACAAATATTTAGAAACATTTAAAGGTGTTGATAAGTATATGACAGATATCGTAGAGTTTGCAAAAGAACACGGTTATGTAGAAACTTTATTCAACAGACGAAGAGCATTACCAGATATTAATGCGAAGAATAAAATTGTAGCTAATCTAAATGCACGTATCGCGATGAATTCACCAATTCAAGGAACTGCTGCGGATATTATAAAAATAGCCATGGTTAATGTATTCGAATATTTAGAAAAAACAAAAGTAGACGCAAAATTATTATTACAAGTGCACGATGAATTAATCTTCGATGTAAATAAAGATATAGAAGAAGATTTTACAAAAGAAATGATTAAAATTATGGAAGAAGCGGCTAATTTAGATGTTCAACTGAAAGCGGAGGCTAGCAGTGGAGCATCATGGTATGATGCTAAGTAAATAAATATTATAGTTTTTGATAAAAGTTAGTATTTAACAAGTACATATGTTGTTATACTAACTTTTTTTATTAAGTTTTGTTCTTAAGAGTAAATATATTAAGAAATAAGAAAAATATGAAGTGGAAACAAAAGCGTTTACAAAAATATATTGTATTTGTTATAATTAATAAAAAATATTACATGACAAATGTAAAATAACATTCTGAGGAGATGTGATTATGAATAACAATCCATTAGTTAACGCAAGAGAGCAAATTAAAGGTGCTTGTGAAGTTTTAGGTTATAAAGAAGAAGTGTATGAATCTTTAAAAGATCCACAAAGATTTATTGAGATCTCTATTCCTGTTAGAATGGATAATGGTGAGGTAAAATACTTCAAAGGATTCCGTTCTCAGCATAATGATGCAATTGGTCCTACAAAAGGTGGATTAAGATTTCATCCACTTGTAACAGCTGATGAAGTTAAGGCGTTATCAATTTGGATGACATTTAAATGTGCTGTTGCTAATCTACCATATGGTGGTGGTAAAGGTGGTATTATCGTAGATCCAAAAGATTTATCAAAAGGTGAATTAGAGAGATTGTCACGTGGATATATTCGCGGGTTGTATAAATACCTAGGTGAAAAACAAGATGTTCCTGCACCAGACGTTAATACTAATGGGCAAATCATGTCTTGGATGATTGATGAATATAATGTTCTTACAGGAGAACAAGGTATCGGAACTCTAACTGGTAAACCATTAGAATTAGGTGGTTCACTTGGTAGAACTCAAGCGACTGGATATGGAGTTGCACTTGCTGCTAAATTAGCACTAGAGAAATTAGGTAAATCTACAGAAGGTGCAAAATTTGCAGTTCAAGGTTTCGGTAATGTAGGTAGTTATACAGTAGATACAGCTGTGAAATTTGGTGCTACTGTAGTTGCTGTAACTGAGCGTGATGATGATGGTGTCCAATATGCTGTTTATCGTGAAGAAGGATTATCATATGCAGAGTTACAAGAATGTAAAGATAAGAGAGTTAGATTCCATACACTACCAAATATAAATCGTTTAACTTTAGATGAATTTTGGGCTTTAGATGTAGATGTAGTATGTCCTTGCGCACTAGAAAATGCCATTGATGAAAAAGAAGCTGGTTTAATAAAAGCTTCTGTTGTTTCTGAAGGGGCTAATGGTCCAGCAACTTTAGCTGGAGATAAAGTATTATGTGAAAAAGGAGTGGTAGTGATTCCTGATATTCTTGCAAACAGTGGTGGTGTTACTGTATCTTACTTTGAATGGGTACAAAACTTACAAGGTTACTACTGGACAGAAGAAGAAGTTGTAGAAAAACAAGCAAGAGTTATGACAAAAGCATTTAATGATATTTGGGAAGTGAAAGAAAGATTTGCTATTCCTATGAGAAAAGCTGCTTATGTAAATTCTATCGAAAAAATTGTTAAAAATATGAAGCTAAAAGGTAAACTAAGCTAATTATAATTTAAAAGGTGAAGTGGATGACAAAAAAGTCTTAAAATTTAACAAGGTTCATATGAAAACTCATAGACGCAGTGGTTTATTGATATCTAAATTCGCTTTATAAAAGCTTTTTAGATATCTAATAAACTTTGCGGGGGTGACTCGACAAAATCGATTTCTATGAAATCACGATTTTTGAGTCACTCCCGATTCACCTTTGTTATTTATTTGAAAGAACTTCGAGTATATAATCATCAAACTGATGTTGGAATATTTTTTTATAGTCTAAAAATAAATAATGTTGAGTTTCTACATTTTGTAGAGTATTTAAAAGTTTGAGTTGGGTTTCAATTGGAGTTTTAGGATCTAAGTATGAGAGCCCGTAATGTACTTTTCGAGTTACAGAATTGCTGAAATTTAGTACATCTATTGAATTTAGTGTGGAGTATAGATAATCTATCTTGTCCGAAAAATCACTTTCAAATTTATAAATATTTTTGAAAAAAGTATGCTTTCTATTTTTGATATATGTGTTTTTAATATCACAAAGTGAACAGTCTGAG